>NZ_CAXUNQ010000058.1:13801-28066 GCF_964252615.1 uncultured Bradyrhizobium sp. | reverse complement strand
CGCCGTCATGCCCGGCCTTGTGCCGGGCATCCACGTCTTTCTTTCCGATGTGGAGGTCAGACGTGGATGGCCGGGACGAACCCTGTTATATGCACCCATCTCGGCCGTCATGGCCGGGCTTGACCCGCGTATGATGAGATGTGTGCATCCAGTAGGGCTTGACCCGGAAATCCGTGCACTTCTAAACGACTCTTCCGAAGTTGGATGGATACGCGGGTCAGGCGCGTATGGCGGGATGTGCGAAACTGGCGGGGACAAGCCCGGCCATGACGGCTTACTTCGCCACTTGCTGCGCACTGGCGCTGGTCAGTTCTTCCAGCCGCGGCGGCGGCTGATGCCGTTGCCGCTTGGCGGCATAATAATAGCCGCTGGCATAATAGCGCACGGCGCGTCCATGGTCTCCGTTTGCAGCGCGGTAGGCGCCGGCGAGGTACTTGACCGCCCAGGTGAGGTTGGTATCGGGATCACGCAGCCCCTCCGCAGTCCCGGTGTAGCCGAGGCCACGCGCGGTACCGAGCTTGATCTGCATCAAGCCGATGTTGCCGCGGCTGATCAGGGCCGGCCGATAGCCGCTTTCGCGCACGATCACCCGGTGCACCAGCGCTTCCGGCAGATTGTTGGCCCTGGCATGGGTCGCGACCAGGGCATCGTACTGCGCGTCGCGCGCCAACGCACCCGAACAAGACAGAGCCATGACGGCGATCGGTCCCGCGAGGAAAACCGTTGATTTCATTGATAGGAGCCTCGGCCAGCCGGATGACGCGTTGGACAAAGCTTACGCGCCGCAACTGTGGCTAAATCCCGGCATTCTCGTGCGGTGCCAGTTCGCCGATTTACCAAGAATTATGCCCTCCCGTGCTTCGATCGCCGGGAACCCGCTCATGACAGGTATCCGCAATGACGATGTCCGCGACCCATGCCGCCGAGCGCGCCGGCCCGATGCGCGGGCTGCTGCCGGTATGGGTCGGCGCCGGCATTTATGCGGTGTTCGTGCTGGCCGGAAATCATCTGCTGATCGACCCGGACACGATGTGGCAGATCACCATCGGCCAGTGGATCGTTGATCACGGCACGGTACCGCATACCGACGCCTATTCGTTCACGATGCGCGGTCAGCCATGGATCTCGACGCAATGGCTGGCGCAAGTCGCGTATGCCGCCGCCTATGCAGCCGCGGGCTGGACCGGGCCGGTGGTGCTGGCATCGGCCTGTATCGCGACGACGTTCGCGCTGTTCACCCGGTTTCTGGCGAAGCGCCTCAACGAAAGCACGACGCTGGTATTTATCGCGACGGCGCTGGCGCTGACCGTGCCGCATCTTTTGGCGCGGCCTCACGTATTGGCGTTGCCGGTGATGACGGCATGGGTCGGCGGACTGGTGCAGGCCGCCGATCGCCGCGCCGCGCCATCGTTCTGGCTGCTGCCGCTGATTGCGCTGTGGGCCAACCTGCATGGCGGTTTCGTGCTCGGCCTTGCACTGGTGGCGCCGATCGCGGCCGATGCAGTGTGGAATGCCGATGCGCGCATGCGCAAACCGCTGGCGCTGCGATGGGCCGCGTTTGCCGCCGCATCGCTCGCCGCGAGCTGCCTGACGCCTTATGGCTGGAATTCGCTGCTGGCATCGCGAAAAATCCTGGCCCTGGGCGAGGCGCTGCCGCTGATCATGGAATGGCGTCCGGCGGACTTTTCCGCTGTCGGTCCGCTGGAAATCTGCCTGCTGCTGGGGCTGGCACTCGCGCTGTATCGCGGCATCACGCTGCCCCCGCTGCGCATCGTGCTGCTGCTCGGCCTGCTTCACATAGCGCTCAGCCAGATGCGCAGCCTGGAAATTTTCGCGCTGCTGGTGCCGCTGTTTCTCGCCGCTCCCCTGGCAAAGCAGATCGGCGCGGCCGAGGACGCCAAGGCGACGATTTCGCCGCCGCACGGCGCGCTCATCGCAGGTCTCGCGGTCACCCTGCTGGCAGGCACCATGGCCTGTGCGTCGATGATTCGCTTCGAGCCGCACATGCGCGGTTCGCCGGTCGCGGCGGTTGCTGAACTGAAGAAGCTCAATTTCAGCCGCGTGTTCAACGACTACGACTTCGGCGGCTATCTGATCGCCAGCGGCGTGGCACCCTTCATCGACGGGCGCACCGAACTATATGGGGAAAAATTCTTTGTCGCGCACAACAGCGCCAGCGGGCTGATGAAGCCGGAGAATCTGTTCCGCCTGCTGGACGACTACAGAATCGAGGCGACGCTGATGCGGACGCAAAGCGCCGCGACCAAGCTGCTCGACCATATCGACGGCTGGCAGAAGATCTACGCCGACGAACTCGCGACGATCCACATCCGCAAACCGGGGGCGGCGCATACCGCCGAGCCCGCGGTCGATCCATCGGCCTATTAAAAGCCGGCTTCGGCGGTGCCGTGGCCGCGTCCCTGGCTTTCGACCCACAACGCCGACCGGCGGTAATTGCATGCTCCTGAAAAGCTCCCGTTCCAACAGAAGGGCCGTTTTGCGCCGCGTCAACGCCTCGGGAACCCGAAATAGTCGTGCAACCTAGGAACCGAGACCACGGCTGCGGGTTTTCTCCACACCAGCTTTATTCAAGGAGCGACTGATGATGCGGAGATATTTGACTGCAAGTCTCATGGGAACAGCGCTACTGGCCACGGCAGCTTTCGCACAGACCCCGGCGCCATCGAGCGACACCAATATGGCCCCCGCCGCTGCAAGCGATCAATCTTCCTATCAGGGCACGTGGCGGGCATCGAAGCTGGTCGGCTTGAACGTCTATAACGAAAACAATGAGAGCCTGGGTTCGATCAACGACCTGCTGACCGACAAGAGCGGAAACATCAAGGCGGCGGTGATCGGCGTCGGAGGTTTTCTCGGCGTGGGCGAGCATCTGGTCGCCGTGCCGATGGACAAGCTGAAATTCGTCAACGAACCCGTAGCCTATGCCGGCGCGGGCGGCGCGAGAAGCACCGCTACGACGCCGACCGGGATGGCGCCGTCGACCACCACCACGGGCACGGCAACCACGACCACCACGACCCCCACAACCGCGCCGGCGGCGACCGCTTCCAAGCCGAACCCCTGGTATCCTGACCACGCGGTCTTCAATGCCAGCAAGGACCAGTTGAAGGCGATGCCGGAGTTCAAATATTCGACCTAAGCGACCTGAAAAGCAGGTAGTCTGGAAGCGCGTTCGGCCATTGCCGGACGCGCTTCTTTTCGTGGCGGAGCCTCAATTGGTTTTCACCAGCGGGCAGCCGCCCTTGTCGAGCGGGCGGAACGCTTCATCGGCAGGCACGGTGGCGAGCAGCTTGTAGAGGTCCCATTCGTTTTTGGATTCCTCCGGCTTCTTGACCTCGAACAGATACATGTCGTGGACCATGCGGCCGTCAATGCGGATCTGTCCGTGCCTGGCGAAAAAGTCGCTGATCGGCGTTGCCCGCATCTGCTCCATCACCTTCGGCGCTTCGTCGGTGCCGATTGCCTCGATCGCTTTCAGGTAATGCATGGTTGCCGAATAGAGTCCGGCCTGGATCATGGTCGGCATGTGTCCGACCTTCTCGTTGAACCGCTTGGAAAATGCCCGGGTCTCGTCGTTCATGTCCCAATAGAACGCGTCGGTTACGATCAGGCCCTGGGTTTCCTTGGCGCCGAGCGCATGGGTGTCGGTGATCTCCTGCAACAGCGCGATCATCTTCTGGCCGCCCTTGACGATACCGAATTCGGCGGCCTGCTTTAGCGCATTGGTGGTGTCGCCGCCGGCATTGGCGAGCGCGACGACCTTGGCTTTCGAAGCCTGCGCCTGCAACAGGTAGGACGAAAAGTCCGACGAGTTGAGCGGATGCCGGACATTGCCGAGCACCTTGCCGCCGGATTCCTTCACGACATTGGCGGCGTCGCGCTCCAGCGCCATGCCGAACGCGTAGTCGGCGGTGACGAAGAACCAGCTATCCTCGCCGCGTTTCACCATCGCCTTGCCGGCGACGTTGGAGAGCGAATAGGTATCGTAGGTCCAGTGAACCGTGTTCGGCGAGCAGGCAACCCCGGTGAGATCGGAACTGCCGCCGCCGGAATTGATGTTGATCTTGTTCTTCTCGCGTGTCAGCGCCGACACCGGCAACGCCACCGAAGACGTCGGCACGTCGAAGATGGCGTCGACCTTCTCGTTGTCGTACCAGTTGCGCGCGATGCCGACGCCGACATCGGGCTTGTTCTGGTGATCGGCGGAAATCACCACCACCGGCTTGCCCCTGACCTTGCCGCCGTAGTCGGCGACCGCCATCTCCGTCGCCGCCAGCGAACCCTTGCCGGTGGCATCGGCGTACAGGCTCGACATGTCGGTAAGCACGCCGATCTTGACCACGCCGTCGGAAATCTCGGCGCGCGCGGCGCCGGACGAGACCAGCGCCAGGCCGGTCACAAGCGCGGCTGTGAAGGATTTCATTGCAGTCTCCTTGGAAATTTTTTTGAACGAGTTAGTTGGCGGGACTCTTTCTATCCAGCTTCCGCCGCATCGGCATAGCCGACTTTCAGCCAATTCAGCGGCCGACTTCGTGGTTTTGATTGCGTCTTTCGGCTAGGAATCGCGATGTCAGGTTGACGAGCCGCGTCAGCACGCGCTGCGTGAGCAACGCTGCGGCAGCTCACACGTGCATGTCATTATTGCTGCGGGACGTTGTGGCTGAAGGCGTCTGCAACGTCATGGCGCAGGCGGCACCGCCATCGGCGCGTCACAATCCGGGCAGCGCCGTCACCGCGACATCGATCGCGCCATTTGCTTCCGCAACCACGCGCAGCGTTTTTGAATCGAAGGCGATGCCGGCCAGCCGCAGCGTGGTGATTTCGGCGGCGATGCGGACGCCATTGTCGTTCTTTTTGAAATCGGAGATCACCTCGGCGATTTTTCTCTGCGCGTTCGACGCGAACGGCTTGAGGTCGATCACGGCTTTTTCCGCCAGTGCCTGTTGCAGATAAGGTGCGGCGGCGCGCGTGGCGCCGCCGAGCAGCCCGAACGCGGATCCGGATTCCAGCGCGAGTTCGATGTCGGTCAGCCGCAGGATTTGCTGAGCCGGATCGAGTGCCGGCCGGCCCCAGATGTGCACGTTGGCTTCGCCGCTGAAGCCGAAGAAGCTTTTCTTTTCTTTCACATCGACGAGCAGGGAAATCAGCAGCCTGTCGCCGGAAGCCGCGATACCGGCCCGCTTCACGATGACATCCACCGGTCCGGAGCCGTCTTGCGGAAACGTCTTGCCGGCGAACTGCGCCTCAAGAAGCTTGCTGAGCGCTGTGAACGGCATGTCGATCGGCACCCCGATGCTGACGCGTCCGGGCGCCGGGGGCACGATGGTGAGCGTGGCGGGAAACGGGCAATCAGGTTGGGTCTGCGACGAGGTGATGCGGGTTTCGGCCTCGAGCCCGAGCATCAATGTGACGGCGTTGGCATCGATGCGCGGCTGCGCGGCCACCGCGTTGGTCGGCCGCAGTTCCAGCCACAGCGGCGGCAACGACGAGGCTGCGCCCTGCAAAGGGATCGAGCGGCACAGTTTGCTCCATTGCGCCCGCGCGCCGGTTTCGAGGGCCGGATCGTTGCGGATGCGCGCCTGCGTGGCGGCAAGTTGATCGTTGACCGCCTTGTCGATCACCGGCTTCATCTGCGCCGGCACGTTAACGCGCGCGCCGGCCACCGTCAGGCTGGAGTCATTCATATTCACCTGCGCGGCAAGGTTCGGCTCGAGGCGCCAGCTCGCCGCGATCTGCGGCCGTGCGGTTATCGCGACATTGCCTTTGATTTCGGCCGACGCGTTGATGTTCTTGATGTTGATGCTGCCGATCTGCCTGGCGGCATTGGCGCCGAGCAGGCCGCCGAGCACGTCGCCGACCGCGCCGGTCACTTTCGAGGACAGCGATCCCGTTACGTTCAGGGTTCCGGTGAGCGGCGTCGCCAGCGTCAACGTGCCCCCGGCGCCGGAGGCCGATATCGGCCCGCGCGCCGCGCTCCAGGCGATATCGGCGTTCTGCAGGATCTGCTCCACCGGATTGGCGGCCTTGCCGGCGAAATTGCGCGGGGTGCCGCGGTCGGCGGCGCCGCGGATCGCATCAAGGGTGATTGCGACCGGCGCGATGATGGTGGAGGTGCGCGGAACGGCGGGAAGCGGCGGGAGTTCGACCAGCTTCGGCCCGGCGCCGCCCGGCGCCAACCAGTCCATCGCCTTGAAGCTGACGAGAAACGAGACCGCGATGATCGCGAGCGCGATCAGAATCGTTTTGAGACGCATCGTCCCCCCGGTTTGTCGCACCCGAGGAGAATTTACACCACAAGGCGGGCAAAGCGAAGCGTGCCCACCTTACGAAAAAAGGCCCCGGCGAATGCCGGAGCCGCTTCATGTCTGATCGGGATTTAGCGGACGACGTTGCCGAGATCGGCGCGGCGATCCATCGGCAGCACGATCACCTTGGCGCCGACATTGACCCTGGAATAGAGATCGGCGACGTCTTCGTTGGTGAGGCGGATGCAGCCCGACGACACGCGGGTGCCGATGGTGCCGGGCGCGTTGGTGCCGTGGATGCGGTAGATGGTGCCGCCGAGATACATGGCGCGGGCGCCGAGCGGATTGCCGGGGCCGCCGGCCATCTGCCGCGGCAGGTAGGGCTGGCGCGCGATCATTTCCGGCGGCGGGGTCCAATCCGGCCATTCCGCCTTCCTGGTGATCGACTGCGTGCCCGACCAGGTGAAACCGTCGCGGCCGACGCCGATGCCGTAGCGCATCGCCTGGCCGCCGCCCATCACGAGATACAGATAGGTGTTGGGCGTATCGATGATGATGGTGCCCGGCGCCTCGCGGGTGGCGTAAGCGACCATCTGGCGCTTCAGGCGCGCCGGCAATTCGACGGCGACGCCGTCTTCGTCGGCCTGCGGCGGGGCCTGCACCTGCGGCGCCTGCGCCGGCGGGGTCATGACGAACGGAAACAGTTGCACCGGAGCAGCACCCGTGGCGGCGGAAAATGCAACAACGCCGATGGCCAGCGCGCCGAAAGCAACGGCTGCACGGCATGAGTTTGCCTTGATCGAATCCAGCTTGAACATCGCAGATCCCCTGTTTCAGTCTGTTTGAGCGCCAACTCAATGCGCCTTTCCGGCGCGTCGTTAACGAAATGATTACGGGGCCACGGTTTCCGGACGTTTGCTCCGGAGCGGCAAAATGGTTTCGTCGTGGGGAGAATTGTTTCGTCGCGGACGCCGCCGACGACATAATCGGGGGGCTCCGGCCTCCCGGATGCGGCGCAGCATCCGTCGGCCGAGCGGCAACGGCCGAACCTACCGGGGGCCGGCCGCTGCCATCATTCGTTGACCGCGGTTTCCGGGCGCCAGGTCAGCAACCGGTCCTCGATCAGGGTCAGCACCCACTCGGCGACCAGCGCCACCACCGCGATCACGATCATCGCGGCGAACACGCCGTTGGAGTCGAACGAGCCCTGCGCGGTCGCGATCAGCAGGCCCATGCCCTCGCGTGCACCCAGGAATTCGCCGACGATGGCTCCGACCAGCGCAAAGCCGAAACTGACATGAAGGCTGGCCAGGATCCAGGACAGCGCCGAAGGGATCACCACCGCGCGGGTCATCTGCCAGTCGCTGGCGCCGAGAATGCGCGCGTTCGCAATCAGGTTCTTGTCGGCCTCGCGCACGCCCTGAAAAGCATTGGCGAACACCACGAAGAACACCATCACCACGGCGAGCGCGATCTTCGACGCGGCGCCGAGGCCCAGGGCGACGATGAAGATCGAGCCGAGCACCACGCGCGGGATCGAGTTCGCCACCTTGATGTAGATCGAGAACACGTCCGACAGCAGCTGATTGCGCCCCAATGCGATGCCGCACAGGATGCCCATTACCGCGCCGATCAGGAAGCCCGCGCCGGCCTCATAGATCGTCACCCAGATCTGCTTCCATAACGGGCCGATCGAGGTGCCGTTCGAGAACCAGTCGATCAGCTTGTCGACGATGCCGCTGGGCTGGCCGAAGAAGAATGGATCGATCAGCCCGGCGCGAACGCCGAGTTCCCAGCCGCCGACCAGAAACACCAGCACGGCGAGCCGCAAGGCGAGCACCAGCCGCGCGCGGCGGCGCATGCGCTCGACCATGGTCTCCATCCGCGCGTCGGGAACGATGGGGGTCGGAATCGCGGTTTCGGCCATGCTCAGTGTCCGGCCCGGGCGCGCAAAACTTCCTCGCGCAGGTCGTCGGAAATTTTTCGCGCGATGGCGATGAAGCGCTCGTCGTAGCGCAGCGTGGCGACGTCGCGCGGGCGGGGCAGGTCGATGGCGTGAACCGACTTCACCCGGGCAGGCCGCGTGGTCAGCACCGCGACACGGTCGGCCAGCAGGATCGCCTCGTCGAGATCGTGGGTGACGAACAGCACCGCCGATTTCGCCTGCGCCCAGAGTTGAAGAAGTTCTTCCTGCATCAACTCGCGGGTCTGCACGTCGAGCGCGGAGAACGGCTCGTCCATCAGCAGCACCTGCGGATTGTTGATGAAGGTCTGCGCCAGCGCCACGCGCTTGCGCATGCCGCCGGAGAGCTGGTGCGGGTGATGATCCTCAAATCCATTCAGGCCGACGCGGACGATCCAGTCGCGCGCCGTCGCTTCGGCCCTGGCCTTCGGCACGCCGCGAAACAACGGCCCGGCCATGACGTTGCCGAGCACGTTGCGCCAGGGAAACACCGCGTCCTGCTGGAACACGAAACCGACGCGGCGATCGACGCCGTTCACCGGCGCGTCGAACAGGGTGACGGCGCCGGCCTGAGGACGCGCGAGGCCCGCGATCAGCCCCAGCGTCGTCGACTTGCCGCAGCCGGTCGGGCCGACCACCGCGCAGAATTCACCGGGCGCAATCGAAAGGTCGAAGTCTTCCAGCGCCGAGAGCACGTTGCCGTCGGGCGTGACGAAGCGGCGGGCGACGTTTTTCAGCGCGATTGCGGAGGAGGCGGGTGCGTCCATGCGTTTTTATCCATTGCTTAAAAGTGCACGTAGTCCCGGCGAAGGCGGGATCCGTAACCCTTGGCCCCGCTATCGGTTCCGTACAACAACGACACTGGCACAACCGGAACATAGAGGACACGGCATGGATCCTCGCCTTCGCGAGGGCGACGAGCGCTCAATGCGTCGCGTTGGCCTTGATGACGAATTCGGTGGTGTAGGTCCTGGACAGATCGATGGTCTTGCCCTGTACGTTGGGCGAGAAGCCCGATAGCACCTTGAGCACCGATTCCGGCGCGCCCTGCGGCATCATGCCGTCCGGCGAATACTGCGCCTTGCCCTCGCGCAGGCCCTGCACATAGAGATCGAGCTCGCCCGCGTAATAATCCTTCGGCATTTGCGCTGCGATTTCCTCCGGCGAATGCGTGTTCATCCACTTCAGCGTCTTGACGAAGACGTTGACGATCTTCTGCGTCAGCTCCTTGTTGGCCTCCATATAGGCGCGGTCCATATAGAGGCAGGCCGCGGGATAATCGCCGCCGAGCGCGGCGCGTGCCCCTTCCGGCGTGCGCAGGTCGATGCCGACCTTGGCGGTGCCGTTCTTCACCGCGCGCGCCACCGTCGGCTCCGTGGTCATGCCGGAAACGATCTTGCCCTGCTGCATCGCCGCCAGAAAGGTGTCGCCGGCGCCGACCGGCACCAGCGAATAATCCTGCGCCTTCAAGCCTGCCTTGGCGGCCAGCGCGCGGGTGAGAAAATCCGTGGCGGAACCGAGCCCGGTGACACCGAGCGCCTGGCCTTTCCAGTTGGCGGGATCCTTCAGCTTCTCCGCGTCGGCGGCCTTTACCAGCACCACTTCACCGGGCGAAATGCCGAACTGCACCACGTCGGTGATGAACTTGCCCTTCGACTGCAGGTCGATGGTGTGATCGTAGAACCCGACCACGCCCTGCACCTCGCGCGCCAGCAGCGCAGTGGCGGCCTGCGAGCCCGAGGTCGAATTGAACAATTCGACGTCGAGCCCCTGTTCCTTGAAGAAACCGAGCTGTGCGGCGAGTTTCGCCGGCAGATAAATCTGCTTGTCGATGCCGCCGACCATGATCTTGACCGGGGTCTGCGCGGAAGCCGGCGCGGCGGTAAGCGCGGCGGCGAGCGGGAGGACGAGAAGGGCGGCGAGGAGCTTGCGCATGGCGTTTCCTTGACGTTTTACTTGCGACGGATGACCGCGTGGCGGCCGATCATCCAAGCTATTTTCGGCGGCGAGAACGTTGGATGATGAGGCCTTTCGCGCCCGGCAGAGTCAATGCGTCGTTTGGCGCGGTGTCGGAGCAAGAAAGCTGTTCGATCGGCGTCGCCCTGCGCGGAGAACCTGCAAGGATCGTCTTGGAGGCAAGATCATAACGTCGGCACGATCAGCGCCGCGGTGGGGACAGGCCGCGGGGTGAGGATAAAACGTAGCTTTTCCGCAACAGCTTGCGGGAATCCGCTTCGCGGCGGACTGGATTTGCATTGAATCTATCGTGGGTTGCGGGCGATGCCGTGACTCCCGATTTCGGGTTTGCGAAAGTTCCGGCCGGGTACGTCGCGTTCGGCGGCGGCGAGTTCGGGTGGTTGCGGCGTTGCGTCTTCTTCTTCCCATACGAGGCCATCGGAGCGCTGCGCCGCTCGCCGGCGCGATGTTGGTCAGCGCGGGCCTCTTGCTGGCAACCGCTGCCCGGGCACAGTCGGTGTGGCACGGTCCTGGCTTCACCACAAATACGATGAATTACAATCTGGGCACCAATTGGGGCTCGGCTCTTGCGCCGGTCGGGCCCGGGCAATCCGCGATTTTCAAAAACAACGGAAAAGCAAACATCAACGTAACCTCGGGCCCGATCTCACCGGACTCGTGGACGTTCAGCACGAACTCACAATCCTACACAATTGGCGGCGCTGACGTGAATTTCAGTCTTGCCGGCGCGAACGGCGGCATCATCAACAAGGCGAATGCCGGCCAGATCATCACCATCAACAACAACATCGGTGAAATCTTCGCTGGCGTGCGCGTGCATCAGGACGGCAACAGCACCCTGATCCTGTCGGGCGCCAATACCTACTCCGGCAACACCACGATCAGCGCCGGTGCGCTGCAGGTCACCAACAACGGTTCGGTCGGCACCGGCAACGTCATCCTCGACGGCGGCATCTTTCAGGCCGATGGGTTGAGCAATCTGAAGTTCGACAACAGATTCAGGATCAATGCGGCCGGCGGCGCGATCGATGCCCACGGCGCGACGCTGACGCTTTCCGGCAAAATCAGCAACGGCACCGGCGCAGGTCCGCTCGAGGTGCTCGATACCATTGGCGGCGGCCGCGTGGTCTTCATCGGCACCAACACCTATACGGGCGGCACCACGATCTGCAATTGCGGGACGTTGCAGCTGGGTACCGCCGCCAACTCCGGAAGCATCATCGGCACCATTGACAACAAAGGCACCTTCAATATCGTCAATGCCGACACCTCCGGCATCACGACGCTCACCAACCAGCCCGGCGCGATTGCGACTTTCCGCAATTCGACCGACGCTGGAACGATGACGATCAATAATCGTATTTTTGCCGGCACCGTGTTCAACAACGCCTCTGCGGGTCAGGCCACCATCAACACTATTGCCGGATCGGGCGTCGGATTCGTCAAATTCACCAAGAACAGCACTGCGGCCGATGCGACGATCAACAACGCAGGCTTCAACTACGTGATGTTCAACGACAAGGCCAAGCTCGAAGGCGGCAGGATCGTCAATGCCGACGCCGGGGCGGTGCTTTTCTATTCGAACAGCAGCGCCGGAAACATTGCGGCGTCGATCACCAATAATGATTATGGCCAGGTTCATTTCCGGGACAACAGCACGGCCGGCAGCGCAACCATCACCAATAACGACGCCGCTGCGCTGGATTTCAACAACCACGCTTCCGCCGACAGCGCCGTGATCGTGAATAACAGCTCCTACGGCATGGACTTCCGCAATCACAGCACCGCCGGCAATGCCTTCATCACCACCAACGCCGCCAGTGCGACCTACTTCTCCGGCCACAGCGACGGCGCCAGCGCGCGGTTCGAGACCGCATCGGGCGGCATCGTCGATTTCTCGGAAAGCCGGGGGCCTAACAATGACGGCCGCATCAATGCAGGGTCCATCGCCGGCGCGGGCAGCTACTACATCGGCGGCGGCAATACGCTGGTCACCGGCGGCAACGACCGCTCCACCGAGGTCAGCGGCGTCATCGACGATAACAATCTCTGCGGCTGCACCACCGGTCCCGGCGCGCTGGAGAAGATCGGCGTCGGCACGCTGACGCTGTCCGGCGCCAACAGCTACACCGGCGGCACCACCATCACCGCCGGCACGCTGCAACTCGGCAATAACACGACAGCGGGATCGATCCTCGGCGATGTCGTGAACAACGCCACGCTCGCCTTCCGGCGATCGAACGCCTATCAGTTCGACGGCGCGATCTCGGGCAGCGGCGCGGTCCAGCAGGACGGCGCGGGCACGACGATCCTGACGGCCGGCAACAGCTATACCGGCGCGACCACGATCACTGCCGGCACGCTGGCACTCTCCGGCACGGGCAGCATCACCGGTTCGAGTGACGTGATCGCCAATGGCGCGTTCGACATTTCAGGCGCCGCGGCGGGAGTCTCGATCAAGACCCTGTCGGGCGCGGGCACCGTGGCGCTGGGCAGCCGGACGCTGACCCTGACCAATGCGTCCGGTACGTTTGCGGGCGCGATCGGCGGCAGCGGCGGCGTCACGCTTGCAGCCGGGACAGAGACCTTGTCCGGCGTCAATGGCTATACCGGCGCAACGACGATCACCGGCGGCACGCTGGCGCTCTCGGGCGCGGGCAGCGTCGGCAGTTCGAGCGGCGTCCTTGCCGGCGGCGCGTTCGATATATCCGGCGTGAGCGCGGCCGATACCTCGATTCAGACGCTCACTGGCGGCGGCAGCGTTACCCTCGGTGCCAAGACGCTGACCCTGACCAACGCTTCGGGAAATTTCGCGGGCGCGATCGGCGGCAATGGCGGCATGACCGTCGCTGCGGGAACGCAGACGCTGTCCGGCAGCAACAGCTACGCCGGCGCCACCGCCATCACTGCCGGCACGCTGGCGCTATCCGGCACCGGCAGCATCGCCAGTTCGAGCAGCGTGATCGCCAATGGCGCGTTCGACATCTCGGCCACCACCGCCGGAGCCGCGATCAAGAACCTGTCCGGCACGGGCACCGTGGCGCTGGGCAGCCGGACGCTGACGCTGACCAACGCTTCCGGCGCGTTCGCCGGCGACGGCGGCCTGATCAAGCAGGGCGCCGGACTTTTCACGTTGTCGGGCGCCAGCACCTATCTCGGCGCCACCACGGTTGCGGGCGGCAACCTGCGGGTCAATGGATCAATCGCAAGCGCGGTCACCGTGCAGTCCGGCGCGATGCTGTCGGGCACCGGCTCGGTCGGCGGCGCGGTCACCGTTTTGTCCGGCGGCACGTTGTCGGCGGGCCAGAGCCCGGGAACCCTGACGCTCGGCGCGCTGAACCTGAACGCCGGTTCGACCTCGGTTTTCGAACTGGGTTCGGCAGGCGTGGCCGGCGGCGCGAGCAACGATCTCGTCCGTGTCACCGGCAACCTTACGCTGGGCGGCACCTTGTCGGTCAACGCGCCGTCGGCGGGTTACTACCGGCTGTTCGATTACGGGACGCTGGCGGCCGGCGGTTTCGACGTCATCAGCGGCAGCAGCAACGGCACGCCTGCCGTGCTGACCAACGTGCCCAACCAGGTCAACCTGCTGATCGCGGCGGCCGGCCAGCACATCCAGTTCTGGGACGGCGCCGATCAAACCGGCAACGGCGTCGTCAATGGCGGCACCGGCACCTGGAGCGCCGTCAGGACCAATTGGACCGGCGCGCCCGGGCAGGCCGGCATCAACGACCAATGGCACGGCTCCGTCGGCGTGTTTGCAGGCACGGCAGGGACCGTCACGATCGCTGCAGCGCAGGCTTTCGACACGCTGCAGTTCAGCACCACCGGCTATGTCCTGAATGCAGGCGCCGGCGGCCAACTGCAACTCGCCGGGCTGTCCGGCATTGGCGCCATCAACACCGACACCGGTATCGCCGCGACGATCGACGCACCGATCGTCAACGGCACTGCGCAAAGCCTGACCAAGGCCGGCGGCGGCACGCTGATCCTCGCCGGCGCCGGTAGCTA
Source organism: uncultured Bradyrhizobium sp. (assembly GCF_964252615.1). Taxonomy (NCBI): domain Bacteria; kingdom Pseudomonadati; phylum Pseudomonadota; class Alphaproteobacteria; order Hyphomicrobiales; family Nitrobacteraceae; genus Bradyrhizobium; species uncultured Bradyrhizobium sp. The sequence continues at coordinate 13,849 of NZ_CAXUNQ010000058.1, read as the reverse complement.
CAGCGGCGGCACCACGATTTCCGGCGGTACGCTGCAACTCGGCGATGG
>NZ_CAXUNQ010000058.1:0-13701 GCF_964252615.1 uncultured Bradyrhizobium sp. | reverse complement strand
ACGCTGCAACTCGGCGATGGAGGGACGACCGGCTCGATTGTCGGCAACGTGCTCAATGACGGTCGGCTGACCTACAACCGCACCAATATTTTCGACTTCGGCGGAGCCGTTTCAGGCAGCGGCTCCCTGCAGGTGCTCGGCGGCTTTCTCGGCTTGACCGGGACAAATACCTTTTCCGGCGGAACTAGGATCGTCTCGGGCGTGCTGGCCGTCGGCAGCCTCTCCAGCGGGGGGTTAATGGCGGGACAGCCGGTTCTCTGTCCGGCAACGTAGATGTCGCAGGCGCGTCGGGAAATACGCTCAATCAGCTATGGTTCACCCGAACCGATAATACGACCTTTGCCGGCGATATCACCGGATCAGGGTTGGTAGCGAAGTTCGGCCCGGGCGTTCTGACTTTAACCGGCACGAACGTTGCAGCCGGGACCGTCATTTGGGACGGAGTTCTTCAGATTGGCAATGGCGGCACCTCCGGCTCATTGGGAGGCGGCGTTAGCTTTCTTGGAACAACGAGCACCCTGCGGTTCAATAGGTCCGATACGCTTCTCTTCGGAAGCTTCATCGGTTCAGGAGGGTTTGTTGAACAGGCCGGTAGCGGCACGACCATCCTGACCGGAACGGTTCTCGGCAGCCCGATCACGATTTCCGCGGGTACCTTGCAAGTTGGCGGCGGCGGAACGACCGGTTCGCTCGGGACCGGCGCCGTCACCAACAATAGCATACTCGCTTTCAACCGGTCTGATGCGCTCGCTGTCGCCAATGCCATCTCCGGCACCGGCGCTCTGCAGCAGCTCGGCGCCGGCACCACGACCCTGACCGCCGACAATAGTTACACCGGCGGAACGACGATCGGCGCCGGCACGCTGCAGCTCGGCAATGGCGGCAGCACGGGCTCGATCGTCGGCAACGTGGTCAACAACGGCGTGCTGGCGGTCGACCGCTCCAACGCCGTTGCGCTCGGCGGCGTCATCTCCGGCGCCGGCGCCTTCCGGCAGGCCGGCACCGGCACCACCACGCTGAGCGGCGCCAACACCTATACCGGCGCAACCACGGTCGCGAACGGCACCCTGGCCATCGCTGCGGGCGGCGGCATCACCTCGAATGTGACGAACAACGCGACCTTCAGCAATTCCGGCTCGGTCGCGGGCAGCGTCGCCAATGCCGGCACCTTCAACAACAATGCGGGCGGCACCGTTTCCGGCCTGCTGACGAATACCGGAGGCACCACCGTCAATGCCGGTCGCCTCGACGGCGGCGCCGACGTCACCGGCGGCGGCCTGACCACGACCGGAACGATTTCGAAAGGCCTGACCAGCATCGCCTTGGTCAACGCAGCCGGCGGCGCGATCAACGGCGCGATCGCCAACCATGCGGGTGCCACCTTCAACGTCACCAACCTGGTCACCAGCGACAACATGTTCAGCAATGCCGCCAATGCCACGCTCGCGATCGGCACCGGCGGTTCTTATACCGTGCAGGGTTTGCTCACCAACAGCGGCGTCATCACCGTCGCCAGCGGCGGCCAGTTGATCGCCACCCTCGGCGGCATCACCAACAATGCCGGCGGCACCATCGCCGTCGCGCTCGGCGGCGCGGTGAAAGACGATCTCAACAATGCCGGCGCCATCGCCAACAACGGCGCCTATATCGCCGACGTCGCGGCCAACACCGGCGCCGGCAGCATCACCAATGCCGCGACCGGCGTCTGGACCGGCAACGTTCTCGGCAATGCGGCGGTCGTCACCAACAGCGGCGCCTGGACCGGCAACGTCGTTTCCAATACCGGCACCATCAACAACAAGCTGACCTGGACCGGCGCGATTGCGAATGCCGGGACGTTCAACAACAACGCCGGCGCGACGGTATCCGGCCTGCTGACCAATACCGCCGGCGTCACGGTGAACAACGGCGCGCTGAACGGCGGAGCGCGTGTCAGCGGCGGCACGTTCACGGGTTCGGGCACGGTTGCAAATCTCACGGTTTCCGGCGGCGTCTTCGCGCCGGGCAACGGAACGCCGGGCTCCTCCATGACGGTGGCCGGCAATCTCGCGTTCCAGTCCGGCGCGATGTACCTGGTAGCGCTCAATCCGACCTCGGCCTCCTCCGCCAATGTCGGCGGCACCGCGTCTCTCAACGGCACCGCGGCGGCGGTCTATCTGGGCGGAAACTACGTCTCCAGGAAATACACCATCCTCACCGCGGCCGGCGGCGTCAGCGGCACCTTCGGTTCGATCGTCAACGCCAACGTGCCGGCCAATTTCACCTCGACGCTGAGCTATGACGCCAACAATGCTTACATCGATCTGGCGCTGAATTTCGTTCCCACCCCCGCGCCGAATTTCGGCTCCGGCCTCAATGTCAACCAGCACAACGTCGCCGATACGCTGGTCAACTTCTTCAACAGCAGCGGCGGCATTCCGGCGGTGTTTGGCGGCCTTTCGCCGAAAGGACTGTCACAGGCTTCGGGCGAATTGGCCACGGCTTCGCAGCAGACCACCTTCGATGCGATGAACCTGTTCCTCGGCTTGCTGACCGATCCGTTCGTGGCGGGCCGTGGCGATGGCGTGGTGCCGCCGGGCGCATCGCAATTTGCCGAAGCGAACGACGCCGCAAGCGCTTATGCGGCAAACGGCACGCCGCGGACCATGCGCGAGCGCGAGGCCTATGCTGCGATCTATCGCAAGGCGCCGATGCGCGACAGCTACGATCCGCGCTGGAGCTTATGGGCGGCAGGCTATGGCGGATCGCAAACCACCGCCGGCGATCCGGTGCCCGGCTCCAACAGCACACGAAGCGGCATCGGCGGCGTCGCGGCCGGCGCCGACTACCTGTTCTCGCCCCGTACGCTGGCGGGGTTCGCCATCGCCGGCGGCGGCACCGGTTTCAATGTCAACGGTTCCGGGAGCGGCCGCTCCGATCTGTTCCAGGCAGGCGCCTTCGTGCGCCGCACCGCCGGCCCCGCCTACCTGTCGGCGGCGCTCGCTTATGGCTGGCAGGACGTCACCACGGACCGCGGCGTGACCGCTGCCGGCACCGATCTGCTGCGCGCGCGTTTCAATGCGACCGCGGTTTCGGGCCGGCTCGAGGCCGGCTATCGCTTCGTCACGCCGTGGACGGCGATGGGCGTAACGCCCTACGCGGCCGGGCAATCTACCCGCTTCGATCTTCCGGCCTATGCGGAGCAGGCCATCGCCGGCGCCAATACGTTCGCACTGAGCTATGCCTCGAAAAGCGCGGCCGATACGCGGAGCGAAATCGGCATCCGCACCGACAGGTCATTCGCGATGTCGAACGGCATCTTCGTCTTGCGCGGCCGCGCGGCATGGGCGCATGATTTCAACACCGACCGCACGATCGGCGCGACGTTCCAAACCTTGCCGGGCACATCGTTCGTCGTCAATGGCGCCGCACAAGCCGCCAACGCCGCGCTCGTCTCCGCATCGGCGGAAATGAAATGGCTGAACGGTTTTGCGCTCGCCGCCACCTTCGAGGGGGCGTTCTCCAATGTCACTACCAGCATCGCCGGCAAGGGTGTGGCACGGTACACGTGGTGAAGCAAAGCCCGGCGAAAACCGCCGGGCTATCTGCTGCTGATCGCAATGCGCCGACTGCGGGATTACTTCACCCGGGCCGGGGTCAGGTTCATCGGCTTCGACGGTTTGGCCCTAGGCGGCTTGTAGGCGACCGGAGCCGCTGCGTGCGCCGGCGCGAACACCGACCGGCAGCCGTCGCTCAACTGGGCTTTCTGCCGGATCATGCAGGCGGTCACGCGCTCCACGTCGGGGATTTCAGAACTGCACAGCCGCATCGCGTCGCCAGTGCAAAGTTGCTCCTGTTCGGGGCTGTAGGCATGGCAAGCCGTCGACAGCATGCCGACCACGAACGTCGTCGCGATGATGGTTTTGGAAAAAATCATTGGATGCCCCATATGCGCCAGAGTGGTGCGCCTATTCCCGGCGCGTCGTGGCGTGTGAATACGGGGTAATGGTTTCAGCAGTTTTGCGTCGCGGGCACAAAACGGTTTCGTCGACGGGAGAATTGTTTCTTCGCACCAAAAAGCCCGGCGGTCCGACCGCCGGGCTCTGATTGGGTGGGCTGGTGCTAGATCACGCCCAGCACGATCGCGCCGACAAAGGCGAATGCAACATAGGCCGTAACAACACTCAGTCTGCTGACGATAGTCATGGGAGTTCTCCCTGGTAGCGCCGCTGCCCGATAACAAGGAAGGTAGCCGATCGTTCCCGGACATTAAAGTCAGCCTTGCTGTCTATTGGCTTTTTCCCATAGCCGGAATCATGGTTAAAACTTCGTAAAATCAACGCGTTGAAGAGTCCTTAAATAAATTCGACCACCATGCGCGGATGGCGCACGGAGTTCGTTTTTATCTCGTCGGCTCCCTCGTCCTCGTTTCTCTGGCAGGTTGCGGCCGCGGCTTTTTTCAGTCCGCGGAGCGCGAACCGTGGCGGGCCGAGGCCGAGGTGGCGTGTCTGAAATCCGGCGCGGTGAAGGAGAACGCCGATCTGGTCCGGATCAATCCTATTTCGGGTCCGGGCGTGTGCGGCGCTGAATTCCCGCTCAAGGTCGCAGCTCTCGGCGAAAGCAGCGGGAGCTTTGGCTTCGCCGATGATTTGCGGCCCCCGGCGGGGATCGGCGGTAACCAGCCGCGGTGGCCGGTGTCGCAAGCGCAGCCGGCGGCGCCCGGATCCTACTATCCGGAAACTGCGGCCCGGCAGCCCGGCTACGGCGCGAGCGCCAATGGTCCGGTTTCGCTGACCGCGCCCGGCGTCGTCTCCGGCGAAGACGGGATCGAACTGCCGCCCGAGGGCAGTCCGTCGGCGGGTGTCTCGCCGATGAGCGCGCCGCGAATCCGCGCGCCTGCCGGCCGGGTCGAGACCTATCCCCAGAATGAGCGCTATTCCACGCCGCCTTCAAATGGCCCGGGGTTTGCCGCAAGCGGATCGCAAGAGCTTTCGCCGCTGCCGCGGCTCGGGCCGTCGCAGGGTAACCCGGTTGCCGCGTTCGGTCCGGTCGTGGTGACGCCGACGGCGACCCTGGCCTGTCCGATCGTCTCGGCGCTCGATCGCTGGCTGGCTGACTCCGTGCAGCCGTCGGCGATGCGATGGTTTGGCGTGCGGGTGGTCGAGATCAAGCAGATCTCGGCCTATTCCTGCCGCGGCATGAACGGCAATTCGCGCGCACACATTTCCGAGCACGCCTTCGGCAATGCGCTCGACATCGCGGCGTTCATGCTGGCCGACGGCCGCCGCATCACGGTCAAGGATGGCTGGAAGGGAACGCCGGAAGAGCAGGGTTTTCTGCGCGACGTGCAGGGCGCGGCATGCCAGCAGTTCAACACCGTGCTGGCGCCGGGCTCCAACGTCTACCATTACGATCACATCCACGTCGACCTGATGCGCCGCGCCAGCCGCCGCATCATCTGCCAGCCCGCCGCGGTATCGGGCGAGGAGGTCGCCGCGCGCCGTTCCCAAGGCAGCTCCTATGCGAGCCGCGAGCCTTCGGTGACGGGATCGCTGGGCGGACGGCACGCGCCGTCGCACCGGTCCAGGTCCAGGATCGAAGAAGAAGACGAATTCGAAGACGATTAGCATTGCTGCCGTCACCCGGAATCCGGACCGACCTTATGCGACGAGCCGCTCCAGTCGAACGTAGGCGGATTACGCTTCGCTGATCCGCCTTACGCGGTGGTAAGCTGCAGCAGCAGGTCGTAGACCACGCCGCGCAGCAGATCGAGCTTGTAAGCCGTCATCGGCAGCGGCTTTGCTGCGGCGGTCGCCTGCCTCGCGGCATTGGCGATGTCCGCCGAGTTTGCCGGTACGCCCTGCAACGCGGCCTCGGACGCGATAAGGCGGAGCGGCACCGGAGCAATACCGCCGGCGGCAATGCGGATGATCTGGAATGCGCCGCCGAAGACGACGGCGCGGGCGCACACTTCAACCAGCGGCCATTCCGCATGGCTGCGGCTGATGGCGCGCTTGTAGAGCGCGCGCTCGCCGGGGACCGGTGTCGGAAGCTCCACACTCCGGATCATTTCACCGGGCGCAAGCGCGTGGTCCGCTGTGCCGTTGGAGCCGTCGCCAAGGAGTTCGCCGATCGTCATCCCGCTTCGCCGGTCGGTTGAAACGCTGGCCTCGTAGGCGAGCAGGGCCGCTGCCATGGTGGAGGGATGCGGGGCCACGCAGGGGCCGAGATCGAAGGCGACGCTGTAGAGATGATTGCCGGCGCGGGCGGGACATTCGGTGCCGCCCTTCTTCAGACAGGCGATGCGCGGATTGCGAAAATACCAGCAGCGCGAGCGCTGCGCGAGATTGCCGCCGAGCGTGGCGAGATGACGGATTTGCGGCGTCGCAAGACCCTGCGCGGCGGCGGCAAGGCCGGGATAGGCTCGGCCGATGCCGGCGTCGGCGGCAATCGCGGAGATGGTGGTGAGGGCTCCGATGCGCGCAGCGCCGTCCGCGCCCCAGTGTATCCCGATAGTGTCGGGCGCTGCGGTAATGTCGATCAGCGGTCCTTTCGAAACGCCGCTGCGCCGCCGTTCGGAAAGATCGGTTCCGGCGGCGCGGAATTCGGCCGCATGAATCGAGCAGGTGGTCATGCCGCGCTCCTTCCATTCAGCGCGGCGATGAGACGGTCAGGCCGGATCGGGAGTTCGGTCAGCCGAATGCCGGTGGCGTTGCGAATGGCGTTGGCGATTGCCGGCGATGTCGGAACGGTTGCGACCTCGCCGATCCCGACGCTGCCGCCGAGCACGTGGTCGAAACCGCCTTGGTCGAAATGCACGTCGATGGGCGGCGTGTCTGAAATGCCGGGGATGCGGTAATCCTCCATTCCGCCGGTGAGGACATCACCGCTCCGCGAATCGAGCTCGCGCGCTTCATAGAGCGCATAGCCCATGCCCTGGATCACCGAGCCCGCCGCCTGACTGCGGGCGAGCGCCGGCGCGGCGATCTTGCCGACCGCAATGCCGGTGTGGACACTGAGCACGCGCACGTGCCCGAGCCAGGTGTCGACCTCCACCTCGATTACCTGCACCGAGCTTGGCACGCCGGCGCCGATGGCGAGATTGGAGAATCGCCGCATCATCCAGCCGAAAATCATCCCCATGAAGCCGGCGTCTTTCAGCGGCGACCGGATTTTCGGCGTCGCCGGCTTGCCGTCCTCAGGCCTATCCGCTGCTTCAACAAGGTCGGGGGAGGCTGCGATCATCTCCCGCCATGGCGCGTTGGAGCCCGGGGTAGGCGGCTGTTTTGAATGTCGTTGGATGGCGGCCTTGAGCTTTTGTGCAGCGAGCAACGCCGGCGGGACAACGGACGCCGTCGTCCGGCTGCCGCCCGAGCCCGGTCCTTCCGGCAGGTTCGAATCTCCGATCCGGACCTCGATCTCGTATGGTTCGAGACCGAATTCGTGCGCAATCGTGTTGGCGATCACGGTGCGGCTGCCGGTACCGATGTCCTGAGTCGCGGTGCGCGCGATGAGGCGTCCGCCCTGGACCGCCAGTTCGACCTTCGAGCCGGGCTGCCAGAGATAGAGCCAGTATCCGGTCGCGATGCCGACGCCGCGGCGATAGCGGCCGGTCTGCGGCGCCGGCGTCGCATTGCGCCAGACCTCGAGCCTGGAGGCCCAATCGTAAAGACGCTGGCGATTCGGATCGGGATCCCAGCGCTTGCGCAGTGCGATCGGATCTACCTTCATCCGAACTGCGGCTTCATCGATTGCCTGTTCCAGCGCGAAGGCCATCGGCGGTCCACCGGGACCGCGGAAGGCGGCACCGGGCGGCAGATTGCTGATGACGTCGAAGTCGGCCAGCTCCTTTGCCTCCGCCGGATAGATCAGGCGCGCCAGCGCCGCGATGGTCGAATTCACCGCGGCTCCGGTATCGGCATGGGCGGTAAGCGACAGCGCTTTAAGATCGCCGGTTTCGGAAGGCAGCAGCGCGATTTTGACTTCCGCCGCCGGCCGGTAACCGGTGACGGACAGTTCTTCATGCCTGTCGAATGCGATTCCCACCGCGGCCTTTGCGGCGCGCGCGAGTTCGATCGCCGCGATGGTCTCCATGCCGAGGCCGGATTTCGAACCGAAGCCGCCGCCGACATGGTCGGCGATCACCCTGATCTTGTCATGGTCGAGCTTATAGCGCTTGGCGATCAGCTCCATCAGGTGAAACACTGCCTGCGTCGAGACGTGCACGGTCAGCCGGTCGCCATCGAAGCGAGCGACGGCGGCGTGCGGCTCCAGGCAGGCGTGCTGCTGCGTGCCGGTCCGGAATATCCCCTCGACCAGCAGCGGATTTTGCGACTCGCGTGCGGCCGCGACCCAGTTGCGCGCTTTTCCCGCCCTGTGCGAGAACGCCGAGGACGGGCCGCGGATGTTGCCTTTCCAGGGCGCCGGCGATCCCGCGCCTTCCGAGACGTTGCCGGCTTTCTTCCTGCTGGATTTTTCAAAAACGACCGGCGCATCGGGTTGGCGTGCCGCGTCCAGTCCGACCACCGACGGCAGGCTTTCGCTGACGATTGCGATGGCCGCAACGGCCTCGAGTGCAGTCTTGCGGTCCGTCGCCGCGACGGCTGCGATGGGGTCGCCGACGTAGCGCACGAGCCGGTCGTCGCCCAGCAGGGACACCGCCGCCCTCACGCCGGGAATCGCGCGTGCCGGAGCGAGGTCCAGCTCGACGATCCGCGCATGCGCGGCGTGGGAGCGGAGGATAGCGCCTTCGAGCTGTCCATCATGCCGGATATCGACGGTGTATTTCGCGCGCCCGGTCACCTTCTCGCGCGCCTCGACGCGCGGAGAGACGAAATCCTCGGCATCGTATCGGCCCGCACATGCTTCCGCCACGGCGCGGAAAATGCCGTCATAGGCGCCGCACCGGCACAGATGCCCCGAAAGTGCGGCGCCGATTTGCTCCCGCGACGGCGTCGCCGTTCCTTCGGCTCTCCGCCAGCGGTCGTGAAACGCCGCAGCCTCGACGATGAAGCCCGGCGTGCAGAATCCGCATTGCAGGGCATCGTGCGCCATGAACGCTTTCTGAACCGGGTGCAGTTTGCCGGCACCGATGCCTTCGACCGTTGTCACCGATCTATCCGCGGCGTTGCGTGCAGGCACCAGGCAACTGACCACCGGCGCGCCATCCAGCAGCACGGTGCACGCTCCGCATACGCCCGCGCCACATACGAGCTTCGTTCCGGTGAGGTTGAGCGCACCCCGTACGACATCGATGAGAAGCGCATCGGGATCATCGGGAAGGCGCTCGCTGCGGCCGTTGATCGTCATCGTGCTCATTTGCGACTTTCAGGTCATGTCCGGAATTTTCGCGGCCGCGTGGCCTCGCTGCGTACCAGAGGCATGCGTGAATCTAGCGGGGCGTGACCCGGTAGGCCGCAAGAAACATCCGGGTCGCGCTTTCTATCACTTGCGCGATCCGCTCCGCCGACGGCGCCGGCGAAGCCTGGAAAACGAAGGGCAGGAACAGCGACGCCTGACATGCCATCATGAATTGCGAGGCCGCCAATTCGCAGTCTTCGATTTCAAGCTCCGCCGTACCGCGCGCATCCAGATAAGCGGCAAGCCTGGCGATCGTGTGCGCCACCACGTTGCTGTAGAAGCGGCTGCCGACCTCGGGCATTCGCTCCGCGATCGCCATCACGGTGCGGATCGCCGATCCGCCGCCCGGCCGGCACAGCAACTCGATATAAGCTTGGCCGAATTCCCGCAGCGTCGTGGCAACGTCGCGATCGGGATCGAAATTGAACGCTACCTTCTGCTGGTCGAGCACTTCCTCTTCGACAATGGCTTCGAACAGTCGGTTCTTGTCAGCAAAGTAAACGTAGAGCGTGCCTTTGGAAACGCCCGCCGCGCGGGCAATTTCTCCCATGCTGGCGCCGTCGAAGCCCATGGCCAGAAACAGCTTGCGCGCGCCGTCGAGAATCTGCCGCCGCTTCGAACTGTCTTCGTCCGCAACCAAAGAGAGCGTTGCGCGTGTTGATGCAGCCATGTGTTTAGCTTTTCCGAAAAGTCCCCCGCCGAAATGTTTCGAAAGGAGGTCTCGCGATGCGTCATTCGGAAAATATCTTGACCGAACCGTTCGGTCAAGATATTTGATGGTGGTTTAGCGTCCTCACGCCATTGGGCGGTGCGATGTCGTGGAATGTAGCCAGGAGGCCGACATGGCCGTAGCGAGAGAGCAGGCCGCCCGTATCATCCGCGCCGAACCGGATGCGGATGATAGCGAGTCAGCCCGCACCGTTCCCGTCGAGCCGCGCCGCGCCGTTCCGCCGGATGATCCGGCCGCGCGCCGCGCAGCGGATGCGCCAGCATCCGACAAAGCCCCCGATACGCCTTCTGCCGCACCGGCCGCGGCCGTTGCGGCAAAATCCGGCAAGCGCAAATTCGTCCTGATGGGAATCGTCTTGCTGCTCGCGCTCGCAGCCGTGAGCTATGGCGCGTATTACACGCTGGTCGGGCGCTTCTACGTCGCGACCGACGACGCCTATGTCCGCTCCAACAACACCATACTTGGCGCGCGGATATCCGGCCACATCGCGGCGATTATTCCGAACGACAACGTGCTGGTTCGCGCCGGTGAGGTCGTCTTCAAAATCGACGATGGCGACTACCGAATCGCCGTGGACGCGGCGCGCAGCAAGATCGCCACCCAGCAGGCGACGATCGACCGTATCGGCCGTCAGGTCATGGCGATGCAGAGTGCAGCCGAGCAGTCCAGGGCGCAGCTCGCCTCCGCCGACGCCAACATGAAACGCGCCGAGCTCGATTTCGATCGCCAGCAGGCATTGAGCACCAAGGGGTTTGCTTCGCGGGCGACGTTCGAACAGTCTCAGGCGGGGCGCGATCAGGGTGCCGCGGCGGTGCAGTCGGCGCAGGCGGCCTACAACGCGGCGCGCGACGGCGTCGAAGTGACCAAGGCGCAGCAGGATGAGGCCCGCGCGCAACTCGCCGAACTGAAGACGTCGCTCGCCAAGGCCGAACGCGATCTCGACTTTACCTCGGTCCGGGCCCCGGTCGACGGCACATTTTCCAACCGCCTGGTCAATACCGGCGATTTCATTCAGGCCGGGCAGCGGCTCGGCAATCTGGTCCCGCTCAACGACGTCTTTGTCGATGCCAACTTCAAGGAAACCCAGCTCAAGCGCATCCGGCCCGGGCAGCCGGTGACGATCTCGGTGGATGCCTATGGCCATCGCAAATTCGCAGGTGTCGTCGACAGCATTTCGCCGGCGGCCGGCTCGGTATTCACGCTGCTGCCGCCGGACAACGCCACCGGCAATTTCACCAAGATCGTGCAGCGGCTTCCGGTCCGCATTCGCGTGCCCAAGGAGGTCGCGCGGCAGAACCTGCTCCGCGCCGGGATGTCGGTCTACACCACGGTCGATACCCGCGAAGGCGCCAAGGATGCGGACAGCGACGCCGATCTCGATGCGCCGCAAATGGTTCATCCGCAATAGTCAGGCGTGCGCCTGATCGAAACAAGTCAGACCGGACAGCCCATGGCGGACGTCACCCCCGCAACGCCGTCGATGAGGAACGCGGTTGCCGTGCCGTCGGAGCGGATTTCGCCGCGGCGGCTGTTCGCGTTTCTGATCATGGTGTTCGGGATGTTCATGTCGATCCTGGACATCCAGATCGTCTCGGCGTCGCTGGCCGAGATCCAGGCCGGATTGTCGGCGAGCTCGACCGAGGTGTCGTGGGTCCAGACGTCGTATCTGATCGCCGAAGTGATCGCGATACCGCTTTCGGGATTCATGTCGCGCGCGCTTGGCACCCGGCTGCTGTTCGCGATTTCCGCATCCGGCTTCACCATCGCCAGTTTCCTGTGCGGCTTCGCCTCGACCATCGAGCAGATGATCCTGTGGCGCGCGATCCAGGGATTTCTCGGCGCCGGCATGATCCCGACAGTGTTCGCATCGGCCTATACGGTGTTTCCGCGCAACAAATTCCATATCGTCGGCCCCATCATCGGCCTGGTCGCGACGCTGGCGCCGACCGTGGGGCCGACGGTCGGCGGCGTCATTACCGACTGGATGTCGTGGCACTGGCTGTTCTTCATCAACATCGTGCCCGGCATCGGCATCACCATCGGCGTGCTGGCGCTGGTGGATTTCGATCAGCCCGATTTCGCGCTGCTGGACCGCTTCGACTGGTGGGGCCTGATCACCATGGCGGGTTTTCTGGGCTCGCTGGAATACGTGCTGGAGGAGGGGCCGCAATACGAGTGGCTGCAGGATACGTCGGTCGCGGTCTGCGCCGCGGTTTGCGTGGTTTCTGCGATCGCCTTCTTCTATCGCGTACTGACCGCGCAAGAACCGATCGTCGACATCCGCACCTTCACCAACCGCAATTTTGCGGTCGGCTGCCTGATCTCGTTCTGCGTCGGCATCGGCCTTTACGGCCTGACCTACATATATCCGCGCTATCTGGCCGAAGTGCGCGGCTACAGCGCGCTGATGATCGGCGAAACCATGTTCGTCTCCGGCATCACCATGTTCCTGACCGCGCCGATCGTGGGACGGCTGATGCAGAAGGTCGACATGCGCCTGATCATCGCCGCCGGCATCGTCATCTTTGCGCTCGGCTCCTGGCAGATGACCTCGATCACCCGCGACTACGATTTCTACGAATTGCTGGTGCCGCAGATCCTGCGCGGCATCGGCATGATGTTCGCGATGGTGCCGACCAACAATATCGCGCTGGGCACGCTGCCGCCGGAACGGGTGAAGAACGCCTCCGGCCTGTTCAACCTGACGCGAAATCTCGGCGGCGCGGTCGGCCTCGCGGTCATCAACCAGGTGCTGAACGAACGCACCGACCTCCACATCTCGCGCCTGCATGACCGGGTGACGTGGGGAAACGCCGCGGCGACTGAAACGCTCAACATGTTCACCCAGAAATTTTCAGGCGCGGGCGATGCCTCGCTGATGGCGATGAAGCAACTGTCGCAGATCGTTCACCGCCAGGCGGTGGTAATGGGCTATGGCGACGCCTTCTTTATCCTCACGGTGTTCTATTTCGGCCTGAGCCTGCTGGTGCTGCTGCTGAACAAGCCGGCGGCGCTGTCGTCGCCGGAGCCGGCGCATTAGGCCCCCTCAGATTGAGAAACGTGCGCTAGGTCAAGGGTTTAGCACACGTCACATATAAGGCGGCAAGTCTTGCGGCAAACCTCAGGCGCGTTGCGGCTGAATTGCGGCCAAGGCCGCCGTTTCCGCCGGTTCCGGCGCTTTGTGACAGTCGAAAATCGAGCCGGTGGAAGGGTTTAAGCGCGACGGCCGGGGGCCGCCCTCAATACGCGGCGGATTCGGCTGCAGGATCAGGCGGTTACGTGGGATTGGCAGCGGGCGCGGTCGATCCGCGTTCGCGATGCGCCCCGAAAATCCAATGCAACAAAGCACTTGCGGACGATCTGCAATTTGCGCATGGCTTGCACATTAACGCGCGCAGCGAGTCTTGCGGCAAACTGAAGGCAAGCGTTTTTTCGCGAAAAGTCTTGCGGCGAAATTGAGGCACGCTGGGCCGATGAATTTTTGCGGCGATTGTGTCGACTCAACCTGTACGAGTATTCGACAGTTTCGCGGCTCTACCCTTTGTCATGCCCGGGCTTGTCCCGGGCATCCACGTTTTTGCGGCCGCGCGTGGATCAAGACGTGGATGGCCGGGACAAGCCCGGCCATGACG
>NZ_CAXUNQ010000057.1:0-28427 GCF_964252615.1 uncultured Bradyrhizobium sp. | reverse complement strand
TGTAGCTTACCGGTACTAATCGTTCGATTGGCTTGATTGCTCTCATTTTCAGTGTCCATACGTCAGACGACGGAAGTCGGATGATGGATGAAAAGACCTAAGGCTTGCTTCGTAGAGTTCGGCGCCGGAATGGCGGACATCTTCTGATGTCCGTCCTCCGTCGTCTGTCCTCCGTTTTGTCCTTCGCCGGCCTGGTGGTTCTAGCGAGGAGCTTGAACCCGATCCCATCCCGAACTCGGCCGTTAAACTCCTCAGCGCCAATGGTACTATGGCTCAAGCCCTGGGAGAGTAGGTCGCTGCCAGGCCTGCCAAGGACAAGACATTCCTCTTTAGGTGTCACGACCGACAGGAACGCCGCTTCCCCAGCGCATGTATGCGCAAGGGAGGCGGCGTTTTTTTGTGTTCTCTCCCTCATGACGCGTCCGAAATCATTCGGCCATGATTTGCCGCGCGTTCTACGTCATGGCCGGGCTCGCCCGGCCATCCACATCTTTGCTCACATCATAAAGAAGACGTGGAAAACCAGAACCTTCATGTCGAGCGCAATCGAAATCTGAAAATCCCGGCCCGCGGGCAGGATGAACAATCAATTCCGAGGAATCAAGGCGCGCTTTGGCGCAGCCCGCCGAATTTCTTTTCCATCGCGCGCCGCGTCGCGACCACGTCGGCGCCGGCGTCGATTTCCACATCGTCCCATCGAACGACCGCGCCGTGCGCGATGGCGTTCTTCAATTTCACCCGGTGCGCGAGCCCGATCGGCAGCGCCCCGGCCCTGAGGCTTTCCGACGCCGGCATCAGCCTGCCCCACACCGTGTAGCCGCCTTCGCCATCCAGCATTTCGCCGGCGCGAAGATCGCGCTTGGCGACGGCTGCGACGTCGCCGCGGAAATCATGCGGCTGCCCGGTCGGCTCGCCCCGCAACGCCGCCGACAGGACCGAGATGTTCAGCTCGAGCCCGATCAGATGATACGGCTTGTACATCGCCGCATAGCGCCCGGAGGCGTCGGTTTTCAGGCCATATTGCCGGAAGCAATCCGCGGCGTAATCGTTCGGCGCCTCCAGTACCACATAGACGCCCCAGCGCAGGTCGCGAAATACTGGGCGGCCGTCGCGTTCCAGGCACGACACCACCTCGACCATGCCGGATTTTTCCAGCACGCCGCCGGCCTCGCGCGGCCGCATCACATGCGGCAGGTCGTCGACCCCGCACGGCGGAAACGCGAGCCCTGCGGAGGGCACGTCGAGCCCGGTGGCATTGGCGATCGCCGCCATCTCGATGGCGGATTTGGTGCCGTCCAGAAACGAGTTGAACATCTGCGGGTTCATGCCGGCGGACTGTGCTTCACCGGCGCTCAGGCCGTAGTGACTCCAGACCCCTGCGGGGGTCACGTCGTGATAGGCCGGCAGGTATTTGGTGCCCTTGCCGGCGGCGACGACACGGAAACCGGTGGCCCGCGCCCAATCCACCATCTCGGCGGTCAGCGCCGGCTGATCGCCATAGGCGAGCGAGTAGACCACACCGGCCTGCCGCGCGTCCGCCGCCAGCAGCGGCCCGGCGAGCACGTCGGCTTCCACATTGACCATGACGATATGCTTGCCGGCCGCAATCGCCGCACGGGCATGGCGGATGCCGACCGCGGGATTGCCGGTGGCTTCCACGATCACTTCGACAGCCCCCGAAATTGCCGCCGATCCATTGCCGGTGAATGTCGTGGCCGCGATGCGCGCATCGTCCCAGCCGACGGTGCGGCAGGCCTCGCGGGCGCGCTCCGGATCGAGGTCGGCGATCACCGGCACCTCGAGGCCCGGCGTATGCGGCACCTGCGACAGGAACATCGAGCCGAATTTGCCGGCGCCGATCAGCGCCACGCGGACCGGTTTTCCGGCCGCGTGACGCTTGGCGAGCAGGTGATGGAGGTTCATTTGAAGCAATATCCTATCTTTCGTCATTCCGGGATGCGCCATTTGGCGCAGGCCCGGAATCCATAACCCCTGTATTGGAGTTTGGGCGCTGAACGGGAATACTGGGGCTATGGATTCCGGACAGCCGCTTCGCGGCTTGCGGAATGACGATTGATTATTACTCCGCCGCCTGCCGCTGCGCGCGGGCCAGTCGCAGCAGCGCGGCGTCATCCACGGTCCGGATCGGCGTGAAATCGCGGTGCGCGATGTATTCCGGCCGTGTCGGTGTGCGGATATGATTCGAAACCGCATTCAGCGTGAGATAGACGATCTTGCGCGGATAGGGCGTGATGTTGCCGGCCGAGCCATGCACCAGATTGCCGTGGAACATCAGCATGCCGCCGGCCTTTCCGGTCGGGGCGACGATGCCGCCTTCCTGCACCAGCCGCGTCACCGTGGCCTCGTCCAGCGTCCACAGCGGATAGGAGGTGGTCTGGAGGTCATGCGACGCCTTGAGGTCGCCGGCATGCTGGCTCTTCGGCACCAGCATCAGCGGCCCGTTGATCGGCATCACCTCGTCGAGGAAGATCGCGATGTTCATCGCCCGCGGCTCCGGCATGCCGTCGTCGCGTTTCCAGGTGCCGTAATCCTGGTGCCATTGCCAGACGTCGCCGGTAAAGGCGTGTTTGGCGTTGATCTTGTACTGGTGCA
Organism: uncultured Bradyrhizobium sp.; assembly: GCF_964252615.1. Classification (NCBI taxonomy): domain Bacteria; kingdom Pseudomonadati; phylum Pseudomonadota; class Alphaproteobacteria; order Hyphomicrobiales; family Nitrobacteraceae; genus Bradyrhizobium; species uncultured Bradyrhizobium sp. The sequence goes on along the minus strand of NZ_CAXUNQ010000057.1, from coordinate 25,814 downwards.
TGTAGACCTTCTCGCCGAAAATCTGTTCGACCGGATCGATCATGCGCGGATGCGCGCCGAGCAGGCCGAACGCCTCGTTGTAGAGGTGGGCTGCAAAGGCCGTGCGCGGCGCACCGCTCTTCTCGCGCCACACCTCGGGCCGGTCGGCGTCGTAGATGTTCACCGCCTCGCGCGCGAGCAGGTCGACCTCCTCGCGGCTGAACAATTCGGGCAGGAACAGCCAGCCTTCGTTGTTGAAATCATCGATCTGCTGCCGGGTCAGTTTCATGGTGCTTCCTCGCTCGTGTGTTTTGATCTTCGTCATTTCGGGCTCGCGCGCCGCGCGCCCCGGAACGGCAATTCAAGCCGCCTTGTCCGGCGGTTGCAGCCTTTCTTCCGTCATTCGCCCCGCGCTCTGCGCATGTGCGAGCGCCGAAGCCTCCGCGGCGTTGGCGTTGCCCGACAGGATATGCGCGGCGATGGTTTCGTGTTCGTCCCAGGCAAGATTGCGGTAATTCAGCTCGGCGAGCACGGTCGCCATCGATCGCCGCATATGCGGCCACTGCGGCGCGATCATTTCCTCGATCGCGGGATTGCCGGAAAGCCGATAGATTGCGCGGTGAAAATCCACGTCGAACGCAATCAGCAGCGCAAGCGGCGTCGTACTGTCGGTGGCACAGCCGGCATGCAGCGCGCTCTCGAGATGCGCGCGTCCGGCGGCGTCGGCCTTGACGCGCCGGGCGGCGAGCCGCGCCGCCAGCGCATCGATCGCGCCACGCACCTCATAGAGCTGCCCGATGCGCGAGGGATCGAGCTGCGTGACCTCGAATCCCTTGCGGCCGCTCTCGGCGACCAGGCCCTGCCGGTGCAGGAGATGCAGCGCATGCGAAACCGGCTGGCGTGACACGCCGAGCTTTTCGGCAAGTTCGTTCTGCCGGATGCGACGTCCCGGCGGCAATGTGCGGTCGGTGATCCCCTCCAGGATACGGGCATAGACCTGATCGATCAGGTTGGGCAGGGGATCGAGGGGGAGCATACCCACGCGTTCCAATCTGGAATACGGAATTCCGAATTCGAAAGAATAGCGATTGCATGGGGTAGCGTCAAGGCCCGCCGGCGCTCGCTCGAGCCGGAAACCGGGTGGAAGACGAGAATCTCCAAGCCTACTCTCACGCGATATGTATAGAGAGGGAAGACGTGGAGAGTTCAGCCATGAATGACCATCGGTTCGCAATCTTCGACACCGAGATCGGCCGTTGCGGCATCGCGTGGGCCAGGCGCGGCATCAATGCGGTGCAACTGCCGATGTCCAGCGAGGACAAGACCCGCGCGCGGATTCGCCAGCGTTATGGCAATATCGCCGAGGCGCTGCCGCCTCGGGACGTGCAAAGCGCAATCGAGGGCATCGTCGAATTGCTGGCGGGCAAGCCGAACGATCTGTCGGAGGTCGTGCTCGATCTCGATGGCGTTCCCGAATTCAACCGTGGCGTCTACGACATCGCCCGCACCATTCCTCCCGGCAAGACGCTGACCTATGGCGATATCGCCAAACGGCTGGGCGGTGTCGAACTGTCCCGCGACGTCGGCCAGGCGCTCGGGCGCAACCCATGCCCAATCGTGGTGCCATGCCACCGGGTGCTCGCCGCCGGCGGCAAGCCCGGTGGATTTTCCGCCAATGGCGGCGTGAGCACCAAGCTGAAGATGCTGGCGATCGAAGGCGCCGTCGTCAATCACACGCCGAATCTGTTCGACTGAGCTGCCTTGATTTCGCCGCCGGTTTGCCGCAACGCCGTCGCAACACCAGGCGGCTCACGCTGCGGGCGGCAGAGATACCTTGACCGAGTGGCGCGTCAGCATTTTTTCATTAAAAGCGCCGAGGTTGGGATAGGCCTTGCGCCAGCCGCAGTCGGCAAAGCGGAAATCGGCATAGCCGAGCACGCAAACGAGACCGATCTGCACGATGTCGATCGGGCGCGATAGCGCGTCGCCCTGCTTGTCGAACCGCGCCATGCCTTGCCAGACGCGGTGCCAATGATCGTCGAACCACGCCTGCCACCGCAATCCCTGCGGCCGCACCATTTTCTCGTAGCGGCACAACAGCATCGAATCCAGCATGCCCTGCAGCAGCGAATGATCGCTCTTTACTTTCCATCGCGCCGGGCCGGAAGCCGGTATCAATTTTCCGCCGCCGGCGAGGTCGTCGAGATATTCGACGATCACATAGGAATCGATAATGACCTCGCCGTCGTCGAGGATCAGCGCCGGCAGCTTCTTCAGCGGGTTGATGTCGCGCACATAGGCATCGTTGGTCTGGCCCGGCGCCAGGGTGATCGGCACGAATTCAATCTTGTCGATCAGGCCGAGTTCGATTGCAGCGATGCGTACCTTGCGGACGAACGGCGAGGCGGGGGAAAAGATGAGTTTCATTTTTGAACAATCCTTGAACGATTTTCCTCCGTCATGGCCGGCTTGTCCCTACTTTACACATCTCGTCATACGCCGGCTTGACCCCCGCGTATCCATCACTTCGAAATCCTCTTTTAAAGGATGGATAGCCGGGTCAAGCCCCGGCAATGACGATGAGATGTGTGCATCCAATAGGGCTTCCCGGTCATCCTCGTTTCGTCGCCGCGACGCTGTTGAGGCGCGCATGCCGGGCGCAAGGCCGGGCATGACGATCTTATCGTGCGGACGAACGCCTCACGCCGCGACAATCTCCTGCCGCTGTTCGCCCAATCCCTCGATGCCGAGCGTGACCACGTCGCCGACGTCGAGGAAGCTCGGCGGCTTCATGCCGACGCCGACGCCGGGCGGCGTGCCGGTGGTGACGATGTCGCCCGGCAGCAGCGTGAGGAATTGCGAAACGTAGGAGATGCATTCGGCCATGGTGAAGATCATGGTCGAGGTCGAGCCGGTCTGGCGGCGCTGGCCGTTGACATCGAGCCACATCGACAGCTTCTGCACGTCCGGCACCTCGTCCTTGGTGACCAGCCACGGGCCGACCGGGCCGAACGTATCGTGCGACTTGCCCTTATCCCATTGGCCCAGGCGCTCGAGCTGGAAGTTGCGTTCGGAGACGTCGTTGCAGACGCAATAGCCGGCGACGTGATTGAGCGCATCGGCTTTGGAGACATACTTGGCGCGGGTGCCGATGATGGCGGCGATTTCGACTTCCCAGTCGAGCTTGGTCGAGCCCCGCGGCTTCTCCACGGCGTCGTAGGGGCCGCTGAGGGAAGTGTTGGCCTTGAGAAAGACAATCGGCTCGGCCGGAATTGGTGAACCGGTTTCCTTGGCGTGATCGACGTAATTGAGGCCGATGGCGACGAATTTCGAAATGCCGGTGACAGGCGCGCCGAGCCGCGGCTTGCCGTCGACGGGGGGAAGTTTAGCGGTATCGAGACCGGCAAGTTTGCTGAGGCCGGCCGGCGAATAGGCCTCGCCATCGAGGTCCTTTATCTGCGCCGACAGATCCCGCAGTTGACCCGATTTATCGATCAGGCCCGGCTTTTCCTGGCCGATCGCGCCGTATCGAACAAGTTTCATTTCGGTTTCTCCCTGTGCGGTTTTGGTTGCCTGAGGTGCTTCATGGAACAGAGCGCGGTAGAATTCAACTACTGATACCGCTCGGCTTTGCAGGGCTGCCTAGGCCGCAGCGATGAATTTGAAGGCGTCGCCGTCGCGCTTGATATGGCCGGCGTTGAAATGTCCGCCGATCACCAGCGTCGGGGTGCCGGCGAAGCGCGAAAACAATTGACGCCGCATGTCGGCGGACTGGACCGGATCGGAATCCGCGGTCGACGACCAGTCCAGATGCGCCATCTGACAGGGATGATGGGCGACGTCCCCGGTAAGCAGGCCTTTTTCGCCGTCCGATGTGATAAGAAGGCTCATGTGGCCGGGGCTGTGTCCTGGCGTCGGGATCAGCGTGATTTCATCGCAGAGTTGATGGTCGCCGGCGACGAGCTCGGCCTTGCCTGCATCCACGACGGGTTTTACGGAATCGCTGAACACGGCGGCCTGCTGGAGGTCATCGCTGCGATCCCGCCAGTGCTCGTATTCGGTCCTGCCGAATACATAGCGCGCATTGGCAAAGGTCGGCAGCCATTTGCCGCCGACCAGTCTGGTGTTCCAGCCGACATGATCGACATGCAGATGCGTGCACAGCACGGTGTCGATACTGTCGGGCGGAAATCCGGCAGCGGCCATGGTGTCGATAAAAGTGCCCTTCCGGTTATTCCAGGTCGGCACGCTGCGGCCTTCCTTGTCGTTGCCGAGGCCGGTATCGACCACGATCCGCCGCGACCGCGTCTCCACCACCAGCGAATGGACCGACATTTTCAGCCGACCTTCTTCGGTTGCGAAATGCGGAATCAGCCACGGCAATTTCTGAACTTCCGCGTAAGTCGCCTGAGGCAGGATGAAGCGCGTGCTGCCGGTCGTTTCCAGTTCGACGATTTTCGTGATTTTGACCTTGCCGACAGTCCACTGCATCCCGACCTTTCCTTGATCCGTTTCTTGCGTCGAAGATGCTGTTTTCCAGACCAACACACAATGGATCAACCCGGTGTTCCGCGCGTTATCGCGACACTGACAAGGAGCGCACGATGCCAGAGCTAGCAATTTCAACCGAAAAAGTCGGATTTTTAATCGAAAAAGCGCGGGAATTCGACGTGAAGGATATCGAGTCCGATCCGGATTCCGGTTCCAACGGGGCCGATGACGACATGATCGGCGTGCTGGAGGATAACGCCGACGATCCGGTGGTGCGCGAGATCACCGGCTTCATCAATGCGCTCACGGAAGATGAACAGATCGATCTGATTGCGCTGATGCGGCTCGGCCGCGGCGACGGCAGCATCGAGGAATGGAAGGAGCTTCGCCGAGACGCAGCGGAAGGCCGCAACGGTCGCACCGCGCGGTATCTTCTGGGCGAGCCGATGCTGGGCGACCTTCTGGCCGAAGGCCTGGGTGAGTTCGGCCTGACCTGGGCCGACGAGCGCATTACCCCGGTGCCGTAATCAGCTTCGTCATTTCGCATGCGCGCGCGATTCCTAAATCCAGCGCCTACGGAATGACGCGAGCCCGGTTTGTGACGACCCGGAACGACGGTCTACAGCGTGCCGGGAAACGCGCCGCCATCGAGCAGGATGTTTTGCCCTGTGATGAAGCCGGCCTTCGCTCCGCAAAGGAACGCGCAGGCGGCGCCGAATTCGTCCGGGTCGCCGAACCGTCCCGCCGGATTGAGTTTTGCGCGTTCGGCCAGCAATTGGTCCACGGTAATGCCGCGCTTCTCCGCATCCATCTTTGCAACCGGACCGCGCAGCCGGTCGGTGTCGAATGGACCAGGCAGCAAGCCGTTGATGGTGACGTTGCAGATCACGGTCTTGCGCGCGATGCCGGCGACGAAGCCGGTAAGGCCCGCGCGCGCGCCGTTGGATAAGCCGAGCACTTCGATCGGCGCCTTCACCGCGGCCGAGGTGATGTTGACGATGCGCCCGAATTTGCGCGCCATCATGCCGTCGACGGTCGCCTTGATAAGGTCGATCGGCGTCAGCATATTGGCGTCGATGGCCCTGATCCAGTCATCGCGGCTCCAGTTGCGAAAATCGCCGGGCGGCGGCCCGCCGGCGTTGTTGACCAAAATATCAGGATCGGGACAGGCTTTCAGTGCAGCTTCGCGGCCGGCGGGCGTGGTGATGTCGCCGGCAACCTCGGTTACCGTGACGCCCGGATTGGCCTTGCGGATGTCGGCCGCGGCCTGGGCCAGCGCCTCGGCGCCGCGCGCGGTCATCGTGACGTGCACACCCTCCGCGACGAGTGCTGCCGCACAGGCGCGGCCCAATCCCTTGCTGGAGGCGCACACCAGTGCGCGGCGGCCTTTGATCCCGAGATCCACTATTCACTCCCGTCGGTTCAGATGATTTTATAAGTCCGGAGCGTCCAGTGTAACCAACGTCAGCGGCCGTGATAAGTGGCTACCGCCTGAGCCTATATGTTCCGGCCCTTCTTCAACTGATCAATGTAAACGGCGACGTCCGGCGGCAGCGACTTGAATCCCGCCTGTCCGGCCAGCGACAGCAGCGGGCGGAGTTGCGATCCGGTGAGGTAAGCCGGCTGGCGATCGGGCGGCACCAGCCGATCGAAAATCAAGACCAGCGTGACCGCGACAAGGCCGACGCGGATCGCGCCGAGCGCCGCGCCCGCCACACGATCTCCGACACCCGGTTCCGAACCGACTGCGTCGTCGACAGCCATCCGCAACAGCTTTCCGAGCATGATACCGGCGACAAGAAAGATCGCAAAGAACAGCAGCGAATTCTGCACCAGCATCGCGATCGGGTTGCTGCCGATCCTGGGCGACATCAGCGACATCGCCCAGACCGCAATCGGCATCGCGATCAGATAGCCGAGAATCGTGATCGCGCTGCGCAGGAATCCTGCGTTGAAGCCGATAACACCGGCAATAATCAGTCCGGCATAGATGACGACGTCGAAACTGTTCATTGGCTGAAGAATTCCTCCGTCGGGGGCCCACCGGTGGGTAAACAAAACCCGTAGGCGATCGTAAGAATTGTCGCGATCAATCGCGTACATCCATTTCGCCGCGCCGGGTCTACTCGACATCGGTAAAGAAACCATGGTCGCGATGGCTGACCGTTGGACGGTTTAATGTACCCGCATTTCCATCTTGATCATGTCGGCGGCCTTCTCGCCGATCATGATGGTCGGCGCATTGGTGTTGCCGCCGATCAGCGTCGGCATCACCGAAGCATCGACGACGCGCAAGCCGGCGAGCCCCATCACCTTCAGATTCGGATCCACTACCGCCTCTGGATCGTTGACGCCCATTTTGCAGGTGCCGACCGGATGATAGACGGTATCGACTCGCGCGCGCAGAATGGCGCGGATATCGTCGTCACTGCGGACATTTTCGGTAAAGATGTCTTTTTTCTGCAGGGCTTTCATGGCCGGCGTCTGCATCAGCCGCCGCGTGGTCTTGTAGCCTGCTACCATCGATTCGAGATCGTCCGGATTGCCGAAAAAATTCGGATCGATCGCGGGCGCTCGTATCGGATCGGCATTGTGCAGCGAAACGCTGCCGCGGCTCTTCGGCCGCAGCAGGCAGACATGGCAGGAAAAACCGCCGCCCCAATGGCGTTTGCGGCCGTGGTCGTCGACCATCGCCATGCCGAAATGCAGCTGGATGTCCGGCACGTCAAGGTCCGGCCGGGTCTTGAGAAAGCCGCCGCATTCGGCAAAATTCGAGGTCATCGGTCCACGGCGCTCGCGCCGGTACCGGCCGATGGCGCGAAACAGCCGTGCGATGCCGCCGAACGAGAGGCCGGTGAAGTCCGGACTGTCGGACGTGTAGCCGAAGATGAAGTCGGGATGATCCTGCAGGTTCTGCCCGACACCGGGCAGATGGTGTGCCGTTGCGATGCCGTGTTTTGCGAGCGTGGCACTGTCGCCGACGCCGGACAGCATCAGCAGATGCGGCGTCTGGAACGCGCCGCAAGATAGAATGACCTCGCGGCGGGCGCGAAGCTGGCGAAGCTCGCTGCCCCGTCGGTATTCGACGCCGACCGCGCGCTTGCCTTCGAATAAAATGCGGGTGGCCTGCGCGTCGGTCTCGACGCGCAGATTGGCGCGCGTTGCCATGAACGGATGGATATAGGCGCGGGCGGCACTCCAGCGCTCGCCGTTCTTCTGGGTGACCTGATAGATGCCGAGGCCTTCCTGCTCTTCGGCGTTGAAGTCGTTGCGGACCCGGAACTGGGCCTCGCGCGCTGCCTGCAGAAAGGTCTGCTGTACCGGATTGTCGGATCGCAGCCCGTTGACCGCAAGCGGTCCGCCCTTGCCGTGATAAACGCCGTCGAAATCGGCATTGTCTTCGGAGCGCTTGAAATAGGGCAGCACGTCGTCATACGACCAGCCCGTATTGCCGAGCGAGGCCCACTGGTCGTAGTCGCTGCGGTGGCCGCGAATATAAACCATGGCATTGATGGCGGACGAACCGCCGAGGCCCCTGCCGCGGGGCTGATAGCCGATCCGGCCATTGAGGCCGGCCTGCGGCACCGTCTCGAACGCCCAGTTGTTGACCTTGCCGGCGACCATCAGCACTAGGGCGCCGGGCGTGGTGACGACCCAGTTGTCATTCCGGCCGCCGGCTTCCAGCAGCGCCACCGACGTCCGTGGATCCTCCGAAAGCCGGCCCGCGACAGCGCAGCCTCCGGAGCCTCCGCCAACCACCACAAAATCGAACGTTTCCGTCACGGCATCTCCCGAATGTTTCGTCATGCCTCCCATTCGCCGCCAAGGCTGGGCTTTTGCGCACTTCCTGGCAAGAGCAGGGCGGCGCGGGGAAGTTTGGGCCGCAAGGCGCATCTCGACGGTCATAAAATCTTGAAAAGTTGGCCCGCGGCCCTTTCCAAAGCAGGCTTGCATTGGTACATACCGCTCGCACCCAACGGCATTCGCCGGGGTAGCCTTCTCAGGAAGCCTCCGGACGGGATGATCGGCGCCCTTGGGCGTTGGCCAGCTTCGTTTCGAGTTCGATTTCTGAAGGCGCGCAATGGTTTATCGCGGGGTGGAGCAGCCCGGTAGCTCGTCAGGCTCATAACCTGAAGGTCATAGGTTCAAATCCTATCCCCGCAACCAAGATAAGAAAATGATTTCAATGATTTAACCCGCCTCTGGCGGGTTTTTTCGTGCAGCACAAGCCTTTCCCAGCCATTACCGGCTTTTACCGACGAAAGCAGTTCAATATCAGCAGGTTACCGTGTGCTCTTCCCCTCGGGTACAATTCTTTACAAATTCCTGGTGGGCCCAAAATGGGCCCAAAACTTAGCGCGACTTTGAGGCGCTCAATCCCGGGCTGCATATGACAATTGAGAACGGCACCGACGTGAAAGCGGAAGGCGGTAAGGCAAAGGCGGAACCGTTTCCGTTTGTGACGCTGGACGATTTTCATGCCGTTGATTTCCAAGCGGTGGCAGCCAAGACCGACTGCGCGGACTGTGCAGTACTCTCCCGGCTCTACGGCGAAGCGGCACATATTGCACGGGCCGCATCGCGAGAGCGCGAAGTACGCGTCTTCAGTATTTTGAACTCGGTCTGCGGTCAGCATTTCAAACCGGGTGATCCCGCTGAACCATTCGGGCCGATGTGGGTGACGGGCGGCGAACGAACGTCGATCCCGCAGGACTTCAAGGGCGAGCAAGCCGCGGTGTTCGTAATCTTGCTTCCGGAAATCGTCCATCCAGGGCTGCGCGCTCGTTTGGCCGAAATGGTCTGGCTCAACGACCGAAAGGCGCATGAAGCGGCACGGATCGCCATCGGCGCCTATTGCGAGGCCACGAACGATTTGTTGGACGGCAAGTTGAAGGACCAGTTTCCGGACCTTGGTCCCGCCTCCATGGAGCGGCTTCGTCTTGTCGAACGCGCGTTGCAGATCGCCGGCATGATCGGCAAGCGCGGCCAGCTTCCCGAGACACTCACCGGGACGGCACTTCGACTCTATGAAAACGCGAAGACAAGCCAGGAGCCGGTGCCGTTTGCGCGCATCGCCGAGCAGCTTCTGCGGTTTCGTGTCGTTGAGGCCTCCGTCATCGCAGTTGACGCGGAGATGGTCGCGAAAGGATCGCCACGGGCAGACACGAATCCCATGGCGGTAAAGCATGCATGGGACTGCGCCGCGCAAGCGCATGAGCTGGCCGGCGCGGCCGACGCGGCGCGTGTGTGCCGGCTAAAAAGCGTGGATCAGACTATCGCGATGCGGGGGCATGTTTCAGGCGCGGCCGCTGAGGCGCATTGGCTTAGGACCGCGATCGCCGAACTCAGGGGTATTCAAGGCACGCAGGCCCAGCGCGAGGAATTGCGGATCGAAATGCGCCGCCTGCAGGAGCGGTCGGTCGACGAAGTCGGATCATTTCAAATTCCTCTCGATCTGGAGGAGATGCGTGCCGGCGTGACCAAGATATTCGGCGACTTTTCGTTGCCGATGGCGCTCGGTCATTTTGCAAATCTTGCCCAGAGCCGGACGATCGAAGAACTCAAGCAAGAGGCAAAGAGCGGTATCGAAGACGGGTTTATCTCTGCGATGATGGGTGGCGTCCACTCTGATGCCGAGGGAAAAATCACCGCGGAGACCGACGGCGCACCGAGCCACGGCGAACCCAGCGAGGATTGGTATAAAACGACAATCGCGCGTAACCTGAGGCTGCATCGTCACGTCACGGTCGCTGGAAAGATCGACCCGGCGCGCGAGGCGATTACGACCAACTTCCAATTATCTGAGGTAAATTTTCGAGCGGTAGCGACCTACAGTCCCTTTATTCCCGCTACGCATCGACGGACCTTTGCGCTTGGTTTTGCTCGGTTCATGCAGGGGGATTTTCTGTCCGCCGCGCATCTTCTCATTCCGCAATTGGAGAATTCCGTCCGTTACGTGCTGCATTCATCGAGCACAGATTCATCTAAAATCCTGCCTGATATGTTGCAGGAGGATCGTCCGCTCTCCGCTTTGATCGATCAATTCCGCCCCGATCTGGAACGCATCTTCTCGGCGCCCATCATCCTTGAGATCGAACTGTTGTTCACGCACAACAGCGGTCCAGCGTTGCGGCACGACTTTGCGCACGGCAAGGTTCCCGATGGTGCATGCTTCGATATCGACGTGATCTATGCGTGCTGGTTTATTTATCGGCTTGCCTGCATCCCGCTGTTCGGAATCTGGGACAAGCAGCTTGCGGCGGCGATCGAGGCGGACAGTTTCTAGAGCTCGTAACCAGCGCATCTAACGCGTAGCCGCGCTCGCGGAAGCAAACCTCCTCGATAGATGGGCGCGGCAGAATTTATGCCCTAGCAACTATGAAGTTTCCCGGTGCCGCTAAATTGGAGCAGAAAATCCTGACCTCGTGATTTTGGATGCCCTCCTCCATCGCCACTGCACCATCTCGGCGAACTCCGAAAGAGGCAATGGGGCAAGCGGCGCGCGCTCAGTCCGCGCCAGTCAGGCGACCTAGTTGTCCTGATTGCTATATCGCATTGGACGCCAAGCCTTGCCATTGCTCACTATCGACTAGGGTTGAACGATAGATTTTCAAACTTTTGCAGCCATCAATCAGGCGAAGGTTGGCGATCACCGATTTTGAGAGCGATTTTACGATCCAAGGGCTAAGCGTAATCCTGCGAATGGCGGCAAGGTCGAACTCGAAACTGCGGTTTAGTTGAATCCGATTGTCGCTCTGGAAGATGATCCTGAACTCAGCTTCGTCCTTGAACGCCTGGCGCTTTAAGAACGGTAGGTCATCGATAGCAAAACGTGTGTTGGCCTTGAGCTCGTCGATCTTTTTGTAGGTAACGTCCCGCGAAATGATCCGCACATCACCGGATAGGGGTCTGAGCAAGAGCCTTTTGTCAAATTCGATACGAACGCCGTCTCCTCCATGTGAAAATACCCGCCAGTGATGGTAGGTCTCTTCGCAGTTGGCGAAACATAAGGCGAGAAGAGTTTTCAAATTTCTGCGCCGCTTGTATTCTGCCATAAAATAAGCGTCATTTCTATCGTCCCATGTGCCGGGGCTCAGCAGCGTGATTTCCCGGCGGCTCAGCATATGGATTGTTGCGGCGAGATTGGTGTACCGACGCAATACTTCTGGCACTGCATACCCCCAGACTTGTCATTGTTGGCGCAATGGAGTTGTTTCAATTGATGCTCAAGCGAGAGGCAAAAGGAAAGGCGCGCGGCTCTCTTTCACCTATACTTAGCGACAGGCGCAACAACGCCTTGATATTGAATCATCCGCTTAAGTTGAAGTCGTTGGTTTTGAAGTTGGAAACAGACCGGCGCGGCCTGCCTCACTAGGGTTGCCGGTGAATTTTTGCGCATTGGGAAGTGCTCGCACGTCGTCTGGCGGATCAGTATTCTCGACAATTATGACCTGTCGATCAATGCCAATATTTTTCAAGTAGTTGTAGAACTGCGCCTTGAGGTCGGTGTGGCGCATGTCATCATCTTCTCCGTCAGGCTCCTTGTATGAAAGCAGCGGGGAATCCAGCAAAGCAAAGCCAGGGTGGGGCGTCTGTTGCTCCATGCAATATTGCAGGAGCCCGATCGTAAACGCAGATTGCGTAATTGCTCGAAGGCCCTTGCCAAATGATGTTCGGTTCTTACCTCCGATGACGAGATCGCGGATTTTCTGCTCGAAGTGAACCCGGTCGGCGTTGGGGAAGTGCCAAGTTTTTAGAATTTCTTGCACAACAGTGGCGAATTTGTCGAGGCTACCCGTCGGCAAGCCGGCGTCCGGCGCGTTGCCGCCCGACTCCTCAGCCTCTTCCAGTTCGAGCTTGGTACGGCGATCTTCGAGGTCTTGAATGTTTTCGAAAAGGCCGAGGGCTTCACGCACTTCGGCGCGCTTATCCGCTAATTCGGCATAGCTCGTACGCGCGGCCCGTAGCTTTGGTGCCAAATCGTCCTGAATTTGCGTATTGACCGCAAACACGTCCGCTTCGAGCTTCGGAATGCGATTCTGCAGGCCTCGCGACTCCGTCGTGAGCTGGCGCACCGTTTGCGCCAAGTCTTGCTGCAAAGCGCCAATTTTGCCGAGTTCCGCCTCCGCCGCTATTACGACCTGGTCAGCGTTACCTTCGCAATCCTCGGAACGATGCTGGTGTGCAGGGTCAGCGCCGCACAGCGGACAGACGCCGTCCGACAGCTCCGAAAACAACGTGCCGCCTTCTCGAATGCCTTCCAATCGTTCGACGTCGGACTGGTAGTGTTTGCTCAGCAAATCGAAGCGTTCGAGGAGGACGCTGACCTCAGTGAGACGTTCGTTGGCCAGGTCCAGCCTTTGGCGCACCTCGCGACGGCGCGAGGTCGCGTCTTTGTACACGTTCTCGTGTGCTGCCAGCAGCTCCATGCGGCTGCGCAAAGTCTCTTCTAGCTTCGCATCCTGATCTTCAAGTTGCTTCGGGGGACCCGACAGCTGCCGGATCTTGGTTTGGGTCTCGGCAATCAACTGGCCCAGCAGCTCGATCTGGCCCGCCCTTGAATGCTCTTGAGGTGAGCTTCGCGCAGCGACGAGAGCGGAGTCATCAGCGCCGGTCAAGAGCAGTTTAAACGTTGCGGTATTTGGCGTGTCCGCCACAACGTTGCCGTCAGACAATGGCGAGCGCTTTTGAATAATTTCTTCTTCGTCCACGATCGCTAGGCGTGCCAAGTTTCTGAAACTAAGACTGTTCGTTTCGTTGTGCTTGTTGCGTCTCACCCGCCTGTCAAGCAGGCCAATTTTGCCCAAAAGGAAGCGGGACAGGTTATCATCCTTGCGCTCATCGTGCTGTTCGCGCAGCTCGATCACGCCGTCCTTCGGGAATGCCTCTTCGTGCAAGCCGTCGGCTTTCAGAAAACCACCGCCTGCCACGCTTCGCTGCAGAGTGAAGAACTCGCCGATGCTCACCTGCATGCCGAGGAGGACACGGTCGTAGCCTTCGCGCTCCGGAAAATCCCGCAGTGGGCCTTTGCCGCCAAGCATGTAGTCGATGGTGTCGAGAATAAATGACTTGCCGGTATCAGATGCGCCGTACAGCACATTGAAGCCGGACTTAAAATGAATGACTGCAGTCGGCTTGTTAGGGCCGAGGAAGCTCACGTGACGAATTTGCAAGCGGGCATATTCGGTCATGAGCCACCGATGCTCCGCTCGAATTCCTGAAACTCAATGATCCAATCCTCTAAATAGCGACGAATAAGCTCATTGAACTCAGCATCGGAGTAACCGCTAAAATGTTCAATGAGCCAACGGGCGCGGTCTTTGACCTTAAGGAGGTACGGGGACTGCAGCGCGTCGAGAAACGCCGCAGCATTCTCGCCCGCGATGTACATCAGGCCGGTTTCCTGCGCTTCCCGCTCAACGAGGTCGCGCGACATCATCAGTTTTAGACCTTTTTGCACGATACCTCGTCTTACCTCGGCATCAGGTGAGCGCAAAGGAGTGGGAGGATGCAGGCTTTCCGGGCCGCCCTGGATAGTTTTGGTTCGCACCAACAGATAATCAAGCGCCGTCAGACGCTGGAGATCGAACGCTATCGGGTATGCGGCGCCGAGGAGAGCCACGGCGCGGATTCCGGCTTCTAGCGGGCCATTGAACGTGACCTGTCGCCGAGGGGACTCTATCGCGTCCATTTCAGTTTTTCGTCGTTAGAGAGTTGGTGGCAGATGCCGTGTCGATCCTGTGTCTGCGCGATTGGTGCGATGGGATTTGCTATAATCAACATGTCTTGCGCCGCTTTTGTGACCGCGACGACGCGCTTGTAGCCGTCCGGATAGTCGTCGTCATCGTTGGTATCGACCACGCCGGCGTAGATTTCGTCCTGAAGCCGTTCAAACGTTCCAGGCTCGACCTTATCGCGAACAAATACCCTGAGCGCTTCGGCCTGGTAGAATGCCTCGCGTTGTCTTGAGAAATGTTCGCGCAGCGCCGGCTTGCCAAGGTCGGCGGTCGAGGCAACAGGCCTCTTGAGATGATCGCTGTATGCAAGATAAAGCTGTTCGACATATTTGGTTTCATTCGGGCTGATGTCGGCCGGTGGGCTGGACGCCCGTGGACGCTCAGGAAAACCGCCACCGAACCGGGCCGCGTGCGTGGGAGATGCCCTATGCTCGTCGATTAATGCCAGCGGTTGCTTGCCCTTGAAAATCGAAAAATCAAAAGCGTTCACGAAAATAAGAAATTTGTCCTGTAGCGGGATGTCTTGTGTGGTGGTGATCCCGGTGCGGCAGTGTTTGTCCCAGTTGGCGATCAGCTCCTGTTTGAGCTTGTCCGGGTTCATCAGCAAGTTGTTGAGCTTTGTCCCGATCCCGCGAGGGGCAACAAAGGTGTGACTACGGGGAACGGAGTAGTCACCGCTGAACGAGAACCACAGCAGCTTGCCCAATTCGACGTAAATATCGGATGGTCGCAGCGGATCGTCGTAGTGCTTGCACTGATAACCGTCCCAAACACCCTGGAAATTCTGACCGGGATCGAATACCGCAATGTCGACGCCCTTATCGCCCGCCCCAGTAAACCGCTCGACCGTTTTCCCCCTGAAGAAATAGAAGGCCCATTCGTTGCTCGCCGCTCGGTCCGCATCCAGACCCGCGTCGATCCTTACGGCAACGAGGACGTGCCCAAGACCCGGGCCGGCATCCGAACCATTCCGCTCGGGGAGGGCGTCCTTGCCGCGCTGAAAGCGTGGCGTAGCCGCACGCCGTTTGCCGAGGACAACGATCTCGTGTTTCCGAATTACTGCGGACGTTACACCGATCACCGCAACATGATGCTGCGCAGCTTCGAACCCCTCTTCCACCGGCTCGCCGCGCAATGGGAGACGAAGAGGCGCAACGAGCCGCTGGAATGGTTTTCTTGGCACGCGCTACGGCACTTCGCCATCTCGTGCTGGATCGAAGCAGGCTTACCGCCCAAGACCATCCAGACCTTTGCCGGTCACAGCAGCCTACAGGTCACCATGGACCGCTACGGCCACCTCTTCCCCTCCGACGATCACGGCCGCGCCATGGATGCGATCGCGGGCGAAATTGGCGCGCCTGCACGCCCGCCGAAGGCGCGCAGCCGCAAAGGCGCACGCGGTCCCGCGGTTTGAGCCCTAGTTCATTGCAACTCTATCACGTTCAACTCACGCATGAACCAGATCGCCGTGGCCGCGCGGCTTCACGTCTATGGTGACTTCCATATCCTGATCGACCTTGCCGAGAATCGTGATCATGCGGTCAAGCGTGAAGCGGTCGAGCTTCACGTTGCGGATGCGCGAGAGATCGGTATGTGTGACGCCAGTCGCCTTTTCCGCCGCGAGCGCGGTCCAGCCGCGATCATCCATTGCCGCGATGATCTTCGCTGCGAGGATCGCCTTAGCCTGCATCAGGTCCGCATTGGGATGGCCGAAGTCGCGGAAGACGTTTCCGCTGCCCCGCACCAGTTCGAGTTTTTCTTCCTTGCTGCTCATCGATGTTGCTCCCTCAATTGCTTTAAACGTTGCTTGACGCGCTCCACGTCTTGCTGCGGGGTTTTGATCCCGCTCTTGGACTTTTTCTGAAACGCATCGACGGCGATCACCTCGATTGCGAATTCGACTGTGTAGATCACCCGGAATGCATCGCCGCGATGCTTCAGGGCGATCTCGAACACGCCACTTCCCGCGCCCTTGAAAGGCTTGGCAATTCCCGACATGCCGCCCTCGGCGGCCACGGTGAGCGCGAGATTGATTTGATCCTGTGCGCCGGTCGGGAACGCCTCGAATTCCCTTCGCGCCGCCTTGATCCAGATGATGGGACGTGAATCACGCACAGCTGCATATTGGCAAATTTGCCAATATAATACAAGCTTATTTAACTTTTTAGAATCAATGCTTTGGTCAGTTCGATTGGCTAAATTAAGCCTTCTTAAGCGGCGTTTCGGTAGAGTTGGGCATATTTCCCTGCGTTTCGCAGGGCCAAGCTCTTGCGTTGCACGGATTCATGACGACCGAATTTCCCGATCAGGACAGCATCGCATTGGTAACACGGCATTCGTCGGGTGCGCCGTCATGAAAGCGAGCGATACCAATATAAATGAAAGCGAAGTCGCCGGAAAAATCGGCGGCTATTTCGGAGTTCTGGGCAGCGATCCAAGGATTGCGCCCTTGCTTGCCAAAGTTTTCCCCGAAGTGAAGCTCGCAGCCCGAGGCGATCCGTCCGGCTGGCAATCTGCCCTCGTTGGTGTGATGGCAAAATATGAGGGCCTCGCGAAAGAGCTTGGCCTTGGCGTTTTGCAAACCCAGCGCGATTTTGAAGCGCTTAGGACCGCCAACCGCACCGACGCAACTTTTGCCGGCGCTGCCGGTCGCCTTGGCCTGGACGGCTTGCGGCAATATGCGGCGACCCATGGCGGTAGCACCGGCAGCGAGGATCGCGACGGCAGTTCACGCAGCGGAGCAATGTCATCAACCGCTTATGCGCGCGAAACGCCGCTGACGGTGAGCGGCGCAATCGGGTTTGCGAAAGAACTCGGGATGAATCCGGCAAACGCCGCGTTCTTCGAACGTGGCTCAGCCGAAATGCGCAACGCCATTCGCGACGCCATCAAGTGCGACAGGGCAATCACCGAAGACAAAATCAAGGACATGCACGATGTCAGCATGGTCATCGGCGCGATCCGCTCAGGTAAGATCAAAGAAGATGACCCGAAGGTGCCGGATTCGGTCAGGAAGGTGATCAAGCAGATGCGCGAAGATGGCATTGATCCGGTGAAGGGTGATTCAAAGGCAGTGAAGAAATACTTGGACGAACACCCGAAAGCGTTGGAGCAGGTTCGCAAGTCGGTTGAAAAGGATAAATCCGCTTCGGTGACTCTCAATACCGATGATTTAGCTGCCGCTGCCAAGAAGGAAGCGGAGAAGGTTGCGTCCAACGCCACCAAAAAGAAGGCGCCCGCAAAGAAAATTCAGCCGGTGCCTCAGACGCTCTGAAATATCTTAAGCAGCGTTGAGCGAGTTCGTCCCGAGGCTGGATGTTTTAATGACGGTTATCTTCAACCTAAACTCGCCGAAAGCATCCTCATCGGCAGTTCCAGGCACCACGTCAAATTTGATGGACAGGTCGCACTTTTCTGAGAACCGGCCTAGACTTCTTGCCAACGGCGCACTCATTCTACCGTTGTACTTTTTTAGCGTCGCCAAGGTGACGGCACGCGCATCCCGACACTGACTGTCGCTCAGGACTTGCACTTGCTGCCCTTTGGCAGCGACGGCGGCAAATGCCGTCATGCCAACCAGCCCCAAAGTAATCGCGTGAAATAGAATAGCCCGGTTGGTCACGGCGCATCTCGCATGGCAGCACCAACCGGCCTAAGTGCTTCTATTTACATTACTTTCATCGCAACACTCTTCTTCATAACGTTGCGCTCCCTCTTTCTTCGATGTAAAAGAGGGATTAGCTACGCTTCGATTGTTTAATGACAACCCGACACCGCGACCAACCATTTGAATTTAATCGAAAACCGGCCCGCAACATTCTGAAGAATATTGTTGCACGGCACGGCTGGAGCAGCGGCGAGGCCGGACTCTACAGCCCAGGCGGCAATCGTAAGTACATCAACCACGAAGAACGCCAACGCGTGTTGGGAGCAGCGGAAACGTTGGAGCCGGAGCGCTGCCTGTTCACGCTTTTGCTCGCGTGGACCGGCGCACGAATCAGCGAAGTCCTCGCTCTTACCGCCGCGTCATTCCAACTCGACAACGGCATCGTTACTATCGTGACGTTGAAGCGGCGCAAGTTCTGCGTTCGCGAAGTACCGATCCCGCCGAGGCTCATAGCTCGCCTTGACCGTTGCTTTGGGCTCCGTCGCCTGCAGCGCTGCGAGCATTCGGCGCTGCAGCGCCTCTGGCCCTGGCATCGCGCCACCGCGTGGCGATTGATCAAACACGTGATGCTGCTGGCTCAGGTGACAGGACGACAAGCCTGCCCACGCGGCTTGCGTCACGCTTTCGGCGTCGGCGCGCTGCAAGGTGGCGTGCCGCCGCACCTCATCCAGCGTTGGATGGGCCATGCGCAGCTGAGCACCACGGTGATCTACATGAATGTTTGCGGACCTGACGAACTAGCGCTCGCCCGGCGATTATGGAAAGGCGCGCTCATACCGAACGCGATCAAGCAACTTTGTCAATCCGTGCTGCGAACGGTTCAAGGGATTCAGAAGGTGGTTGTGGTAATGGCCGCAGGTGTCTTCATGCGGTCCAGTCGGAATTGGTAGACGTTAACTGCAGACACCCCATCGCGGTCAGCAAAGCCCGGCCGCGGCTTACGGGCAGGCTGCTCGCGTCAGCGCACTACAAGGTGACGCGCGCTAATACAACGCATATGGTTTCTGTCGAAAGCCGTTGCTAGTCTGTAGAAAGCGCCGCTCACCGACAGCCATATAAAGCCCATGCATCGCCCGCGCTTTACCGACCCCCTTGGTTCAATGCTGCCTGCTCTTGAGCAGAATTTCCTAAAGCATCGGGCGATGGAGATGATCCTTGTCATGTTCTATGCCGAGGAGTTGAAGCGCGAGATACTCGATCGGATCCAAGCCACCGACCGGTGGAGTGCTCGACTCGCCGGCAAACCGGAACGGGTTCCACGTGGTGTCAAGAATCCCGTAGACAAAGCCTTAGATGCGCTTGTTGCAGATGGCGCTATCAAGCTTAATGAGAAGAAGGAAATTGTTGACCTTATCGACTACCGCAACATGATTGCGCACCGGTTGCACAACATGCTGGGCGATCTTAGTCCGACGCGGTATGCACGCGACCTCGCCATGTTCGGCTCGAACGTTCCAAAGTATAACTATAACGCTGTCAAGCGTCTCCAGTACTATCACAAGCGCTTCGACGAAATGTACAGGACGCACAGCTACGTAACCACGCTCAGCATGAACACGTTGTTGTTCCGCGCGGCAGAGAAAACCTTTCTTGCGGAAATCAAGCGGCTCAAGCGTAAGATTGTGCGGCAGCTGAGGGAGCGGAACGCCTCCATCAAGAAGATCAACTCGGAAATGTCGCTGAAGGGAACCGGCCTCGAAGGCAAATATGATCCTTCCTATCCCGACAACCACTATGAAGGCAAACGCCTCACCAAGCGTGGCGTAGAAATCTGCTATCGACTTTTCGACCTTGGAAAGTCAGAGATGGCCTCCGCCCACCTGCTGCGGCTTTCCCTCCTCGCCGTCAAGAAGCGCAAGAAGATGTGGATAAAGCTTGGCGGAAAAGCGCGCAAGAAAGCCGACATCGACGCGCTGCCGGGGCGCTATCGCCCGCGTCGTCAGCCTCGATAACGCGCGACATCCCTCGGGAATCATATAATCTCCGACTATGGCGACAGAGCACCAATTTAAACCACTAGTCTCCGAACAGCTGTTAGTGCCCGCTGAGGACCTGCCGTCCGACGGTGACCGCTTATGGCGTGGTCATCGCATGATCTGGAAGCGTCCGGCAAGTTGGGTTCCCCAACTCTCTGCTTGGCTGGCTCCGCGCTTTCGCCGCGATGGCATGCGGAGACTAAAGCCCGGCCTATTCCGTGATTTGTGTTGGGACGATCTCGATTGGTCGCGCACCCTCGAAAAATGCCTCACCGCTGATATTGATTACCACACCGAGGAGTTGGCCGAGGCAATCGAGCCTGCTATCCTTCGCACCTATCACGGTTGTCGCACCGCAGACGCGGGAATCTATCACCGTGAGGGATTGCACACACATGACCGTCCCGCGATGATTAAGCGGCTGCAGGCCATCGTTGAAGCACACCCTGAACTTCAAGCTGAGAAGGACCGTTTACCGGAGGCAATCGCCGCCGTGGACAATAAGCTCGATCAGGGCCGCGTCTTCGTTGTCGCTGACGACCAGGCATTGATAACGGAAGCAGCTCATTATCTTATTTATGGCAGCGAATGGATTTCGTCCGTTCTTGCTTTTCATCGGCACGTCTTGAAGAAAATTGGCGCGCCGACCTTGCTTGAGATAGATATGCCGCTGATAATGAGTAGCTTTGCGGCCCGCCGCGAGTTTGCCACCCAAATGCTGCGTGAATGGACGCGCCTTACCTGCAATCAACCTGACTGGTCCGCACCGATCAATTTCACTTTTACACTACGAGTGAACATTCCGCCGGAATGCGTCATCCGGCATTCCCATCCAAGGGAACTCGTCGATCCTTTGGCGCATTTTAGCACGTACCGAGTGCTAAAGGCTGAATGCGCGAATTGTCGCTCGTAGGCTGATTTTAGCTTTCCAAATCATCCGCGCCGGAAACGCTGAAGTACGTTTCGATCTCGCGGAGCAACGTACTCCTCCGCCCAACGAGTCCACGCACGGGGAATGGGTTTAACCGCCCGTTGATTGTGGACAAAAATAAGATCGTGCTTTTGCCCGAGGAAGCTTCCAATCGAACGTCGTGACCAAATTAGGCCGGCGATGTTCTCGAAATAATCATGTTGAAATGCAGTTCGCGGAATCGGATCGGCATTTCCACGCTCGATGTGCCCGGCATATGCAAAGCTGCGCCGTGCATTCCGGACATCGTTATTGGTTATGATAAATTGCTCTTGGCCAAACGGATATACGGCGGAAACAGCGTACGGTAGACCGAACGGTAGGGCTTGCAGTGCGAAGTGAGCGGCCGATATGGCAACGATACAGGAGTCGTTATCCTGAATAATTTCATCCTGCCGGTATTTCTCGAATGCGCATAGTTTGGTGTAAAGACTGCTAGTTATCCTCAACTCGACTTGACGCCGCGGAGCATCGAGTACGGCGTTCGCAGCTATCAGATCAGGCACCTGGTCGATGTTCTCAGCGTCGCCGGCGCTGGGGGCGATTGCCTCGATCCAAATTTTTCGGTTCCCCTTGCAAACGCAGATATCAGGCCCTTTATCGCCATTCTTGCACCGTGGCCGTTCATCCCTTGTCAGCAGTTTCTTTTTGCGCCGCAGAAGTTGAACGGTGAGGTACATCTCCCAAAATCGGTTATCTGGTTGCTTGGAAAATTCGGCTACGAAGTTCGCATCGGCGTAGGATTCGTAAACGGCCCACAGGTCTTCTAGACCGGCCTTGATCTCAGCCTCGATTGGATACTCGGCTTTGCGAATATTTCTATAACCGAGGGCCGCCTCGGGATCATCGATATCAAAGAGGGCCATGTCGAATTTTCGGCTGGTCGGAATCTGTTTCTATTTTAGGAAGCTTGATGACGATACCTACGCACGTTCAAGATCGTGAGACGGGACTTTGATTGCATCGAGCAGGGCCGTTTACTGTGTTCCCTTCTCACAATCGATCTAATCCGGCAAACAAGTTCAGCCGCACCCGCGTTTCCATCCGGTTCCAAGCAAACTGCATCGGTACCGGATTTCTGAATACGAGGTGGCTTTCCGGAACGATAACTTGGGGCAGCTTCATGTAGGCGGCGAGTTCGGTCAGATGATTTGAAATTAGGGCCACACGGTTGAGATGTTTCAAGAGAAGGTCGGGCTTGCCGTCACGACCGACTTCCCCTCGAAAGTCCGACAACTGCTCCGCGATCTCGCCGAAGGATTTGCGGTATTGAACGTCCTTACACTCAATGATGAGGACGCGTCCCTTTTCCTCGTTCCACGCCAACACATCGACGTCGCCGTAATCGCGGTCAAATCCCTTTCGCAGCAGCTTCGTGATCTTGACCTCGGTATCGGTTCGCCAGCCCAATCTTGTCAAGCGGTCGGCGACTTCTCTTGTGAACTTCTTGCCGTGTTCGTCAGCCGTCTTGCCCGTCCAAGCACGCATCAGCGGTTTCAACTGGCGTGGTGGAAAGTCGCCTCGGTAAAAATTGCGAAGCATGTAACCGAAGGCGTCGCGAACGAAACCGGGTGCAACGAGCATTATGGGATCGCCGGTCTCGTCGAGTTGAACGATGGGCTTGCGCAACGCCGTCAAGCGCCGTCGAAAGCGCCAAGGGTTTATGTCGCGCTCTTCAAAGCCTTCCGGTATGTCCCGCCAGTGCGCGCGCGGAATCAGACTCCAGGCCCCGACAAGCTTATCCGCTCCGGCTACCGGCCTGTCTTCATATCTCGCCGCAATGAGATCGCTTCTTGGAATCGCAAAGACCGCTTCGCCCCGTTCGCGACCCAACCGTTCAATGGCATCGATAAACTGGCGCGTGTCATCAAAGGTCACGTCGAACTGCTCGTTCCAGGCGGCGCGGAACGGTTCTTCTAGCTCTCCCTGCGATGACTTTGGCGCCGCGCCAGGGTGTTCAAGATTCTTGCCGTACCCCCTGACGGCTTCATCGACACGGAGGTCGCTGCCCGCCCGCCCGAACGGTATCAAGACGTTATCGATAAAGTCGTAGTTCACGAAAACATCCCCGAGGGACGATATCCTTACCCGCGGCTCCATCACGTCCCAACGGATTGCGTCCGACCAGCCTCCAACATGCTGAATGAATGCAACCCTGGCCATCAGGCGCGAAAAATCGAGTTCACCTGGCGACTCGCCTCCCACAAGCGGGCACTCGCATAGTGCAAATTCAATGAGAATCCGCGAGGCTTGAAATGCCCCTGCCAAACGAGACTCGTGCCGTGCCATCGTGTCACGAGCGGCGTCCTTGTCCTGACGAAGTGCCAGAACGGCAGACGCCGTGCGACTCCACGAATCGCGCTCAAGTGCGGCGCTCTCGTGGTTCTTGAGCGCCAGCATGATCGTGGCCCGGCGATCGTATCGGTGAAGCTCTGCACACAACGCGTCTTCGACATGTCGGACGAGCGCGTTGATAAACGAGATGCATGCTTCTTTTCCGATGATTTCATTGCCCTCGCTGCGCGATCGAACGCGCCAGCCCAGACCAAAACGAAAGGCGGCATCGTCCTCCCTATCGATCGTCAGGGGCGACGCCGGAAGGGACTCGCGAACCCCATCGCGAAACTGGTGCATCACAAAGGCGTGCATCTCCCGCGCCGCCGTGTCCGGGATGATCCGCGCGACAAGCGCATCGCGCTCGTTTTCGTTGATGACGTTCTTTGCCAGCGCCGCAAAACCTTCGACGGTCCGTGTGATGAGAGCGCGCTCCGCAATATTTTCCTGATGAAATACCGCATCCTCATACCGTTGGCTCGTGTTGACTGTGACGGTTCGATAGTCTGCATCGCAAGCCACCTTAACTTCGGCTAAGGCCTCTCCAAACGTTGCCACCTTAGGCGCGTGGTCAAATTCTTCCGTGGCGCTTTCAAAATGGCCGCGCCAGAGCAGCGCGCCTTCAGGAAGGTTGGGGAACGCAGCATCAAGTACGGGCGCAGCCCTTGCCAGCCAGACCATCAGCATTTTCATCCGCCGGAAGCCAAGGTCTCCGGACGTTGTTTCGGGAACCTCGATTTCTCCCCACCACGTGCGGTGCGCCGTCGGGTACGCTGCTTGCGGCCACCGGCCGACAGGTTCTTCCGTGCCGTAGACGGGTCGAGACCTGTCCTCCTTGAATAGACTGTCGCCGTCTTTTTGAACACGCCGCCAGATACCCCTCACGTCCTTTTCCACGTGAGGGTCCCACTGCGTTGCGACCTCGTGGCGGAGGGAGCGCAAGGCATTCTGTTCGATCACCAGCCGGGTGCCGATGCTCCCATCGGCGAAGTCTTCGGGTAAGATCTCATGCGGCACCATGTGGCCATCAAGCTTGCGAGCCCAAGCCACGAGATTGAGAAGCCCATTGGCATTGCCGACTTCAACACCGCTGGCTTCGACGCTGTCGCGCGCGTCCAGCAACCGCCAAAGTGACAATGGCTTGAACCGATGCAAAAAGCTTAGCGTGCAAAGGTCGGCAGCTCCGATATGCTCCACGCGCCAACTGGGGCGCTCCCTGTTGTCCAGGAAATGGGCCGAAGCACGACCGATGCCGCAACCCACAACAAGCGTAATGCCGTCGCGAAATTCCGGGTCTTGGCGCGCTTGGGCTGCAAAATGATCGATGCTCTCTTCAATGCTCGGCGCGAGCGCGTCCAAACCCGGCTGAAGACCGGCAATGCCGGTGTTCTCGAAGTCATCCAACTGATCCAAAATGAACACGAAGCTCAGATATCGCCCGACATCGATCTTCGTCATGATTGCTGACGCTCGGCCGCTCCTGGTCCGCTCGAATCCGACCGGCATTCCAAGGCTTCCGCCGAGTAACGGGGTTTTGGCAAAGAGAGCGCTGTATTCGCGCCCGATTCCGGCGGCAAGTGCGTCGCGCATGCCGCCCGTAATCATGCGCTCCACGACCAGACGCCGAATGGCGGCCGTGACCGCCGTCGGCAAAACGAAATAGAGCGACCCGTGATCGCCAATAAGTGGATAACGTTCCAGGCTGGAATGGCCAAGGTCCTCTGCCACAAGTTTCACCCGATCACGGGGATCGAATGCGAAGGGCGCGAGAGCTTCAAAGGAAATGCCGCGTGCCTCGATTTCCTGGCGGGAGAAACACAAACGGCGTTTGAACGCATGTATCGAGTTCGCATGCTTCGCATCTAACGATCGCTGTCGCTGATCGTTGCCAAGCTGGTACCGGGTTAGGCCGGCGCGTTCGCACAGAAAATCGGATAAAGCGAGAAGAGCGTAAACGCTTTCCCGCAACTCATCATATCCGCCGCCCGGAGGCATACCTTCCGCAGTGTTTACGATCCGCTGGGTATAGAACCCCGCGCCTTCCCATACTCCTTCAAGAACACGAAAATTGCCGCGCGGCGTGGCGACGTTCGAAACAAAAACATCTTCAGCTGGGTCTTCCATATTGCCCAGCCACCCTTTGCCGAACTCGGCGAACCAGCGCGTGACATCGCTGGCCTTGGGTTTCCTTGTCCCGCTGCAGTAGGTTAGGGCGATATGGACCAGTCCTTCCAAGCGAATGCAGTTGGACTGTAATTCCGGAACGGTCAACAATCCGCCGAAAACCGCCGCCGCCTCAACAGGGTCGAAGCCACGCAACGCCTTTAGCTGCTTTTCGAACCCGGACACGATCTGTGCGAGTGGCACATTGCCCGACATCGCGAGCTGCGACATCGCCCGTAGCGCATCGAGGTTGGGCGGAAACTGATTCAAGAGGATACTTCCAAAATGGATGCATGAGGTGCGCTAGAATTAGGGCGCCTTTGCGTTTTTGCCAGTTTGGCAGGCGCAAAATTCACAGCCAGTGCCGAACTGGCGTTTTAGCCTTCCACGCGCCGCAGTTTGCTATCGGCTCCAATCTCAAGCGGCATCCGCCACACCCTGGTGAACCTCCCCCGAATGAGTGGACACCTGTAGTAGGCTCGAAGAGCCAGGAGGTG
>NZ_CAXUNQ010000056.1:0-28812 GCF_964252615.1 uncultured Bradyrhizobium sp. | reverse complement strand
GGATGCCCGGCACAAGGCCGGGCATGACGGCGAGATGTGTGCATCCAGTAGGGTCAAGCCCGGCCATGACGTTTGGGTTGGTGCGGTCCCGGCTCTGCGGAGCGCATGAAGGATGCCGCGTCCGCGACGCGAGAACAATCTACGCGGTGCTGCAAAGCTCCAGCACCGCATCGGCGAACGCCTGCGGCGCTTCCTGCGGCACGTTGTGACCGACACTGGCCAGCACGCGGCGCTGATATGGCCCGGTGAAGTGCTTGCCGTGCGCTTCCGAAAGGCTGGCCGGGGTCACGCCGTCAACCTCGCCATGAAGATTAATGGCCGGAACGCCGATGTTCGGCTGCGCGGCCAGCCTTGCTTCGACAGCGGCGTAACGCGGGTCCCCGGCCGCGCTGCCGGTGCGATGCCGATACGAGTGAATTACGACGTCGACAAAGTCCTCATTGTCGAAGGATGCCGCGGTCCGGTCGAAGGTCGCATCATCGAACGCCCAGGCCGGCGACCACATCTTCCACAGCAGGCGGCAAAGCTCGCGCCGCTTCCGGATCAAGCCGTTGCGGCCGCGCCCGGTATGGAAATAATACTGATACCACAGCCGCGCCTCCTGCTCCGGATCGGCAGGGTTGGCTGAATTCGCAATGTCCTGGATGTTGTAGCCGGTGCAGCTGACCAGGCCCGTCACGCGCTCGGGCCACAGCGCCGACACCACGCAGGCGGCGCGGCCGCCCCAATCATATCCGGCCAGCACGGCGTTCTCGATGCGAAGCGCGTCGAGCAACTCGAGCAGATCCTGTCCGAGCGCGGCCTGCTCGCCGGAGCGCAGGGTATCCGCCGACAAGAACCGCGTGCCGCCATAGCCGCGCAGATAGGGGATGATGGTGCGAAAGCCCGCGGCATTGACGATGGCAGCGACCGCCTCGAAGCCGCGTGGATCGTAGGGAAAGCCGTGCAGCAGCAGCACCGGCGGCGCATCGGCCGGACCGCTTTGCTCATAGGCGACGTCGAGCACGGCGGTTCGAACGCGGGCAGGCTGCGCCGGCGCCATTACCGCGCCTCGCGCACGCGCTTGCGATAGTGCTGGACCATCCGCAGCAGGCGGGACGACCAGCCGCCGCGGGCGGCGCCCATCATTGCCTTGATACGTGCCTTGACGGGATCCACGATCGCGCGGGCCCTGGCGCGTATGGTCATCACCCACTGATACAATTTGTCGAACCACGCCATCTGCAACAGTTTCGGCCGCGTCACGTCGAAGATGAACGCCGCGACGCCGACGCCGAGGAATTTTGCAAGGACGAGGATGACGACGGCGCTGACCCAGTATTCGTGGGCGAGCAGCCACAGGCCGACCAGTTTCAGTGGAAACAGCGGGATCACCGGCACGATGAAGACCACCAGCGTCATTGCCGGCGACAACGCGTCGACGCGCTCGGCAAGCCAGGCCTTGAACGCGCGCAGCGGAATCCACGCCACCACGCGCGCGACGACCGGCTCGAGATGGTCCCACAGCCACGCTTCGATCAAAAAGATCAGCGCGAGCAGAACCCACAGCGGCTGCAGAACGCGGCGCAACATAGATATCGGTCCACCGTCCGGTCCTGCACCGGACAATGATCACATATGGATGGCGCGTTTGCCAACCGCAAGCGCGGCTTCCTTGACCGCTTCCGAGCGCGTCGGATGGGCGTGGCAGGTGCGCGCCAGATCCTCTGCGGAGCCGCCGAATTCCATCAATACCGCGGCTTCATGGATCATTTCGCCGGCTTCCGCGCCGATGATGTGGACGCCGAGCACACGATCCGTCTTCGCATCTGCGAGAATCTTAACAAAACCGTCGGTGGTCTGGTTGACCTTGGTTCGTGCATTGGCCGTGAAGGGAAACTTGCCGATGTTGTAGGTTACGCCGGCCGCCTTCAATTCTTCCTCGGTTCTGCCGACGGCGGCGACTTCGGGCGAGGTGTAAACCACGCCGGGAATGACGTCGTAATTGGTATGGCCGGCCTGTCCGGCGAGGATTTCGGCGACCGCGATGCCTTCGTCCTCGGCCTTGTGCGCCAGCATCGGACCGGCGATGACGTCGCCGATCGCATAGATGCCCTTCGCATGGGTGGCGAAATGTCCGTCGGTCTGCACCCGGCCGCGCTGGTCGAGCTGCACGCCGGCTTCCTTCAGCCCGAGCCCTTCCGTGTAAGGCACGCGCCCGATGCAGACCATCACCACATCGGCGTCGATGGTGTCCGCGGCGCCGCCGGCGGCCGGCTCGACCCGCGACTTCAACATGTTTCCGGAAGTGTCGATAGCGGTGACCCTGGCGCCGAGCTTGAAGGTGATGCCCTGTTTTTCGAGGATGCGCTGGAAGGATTTTGCGATCTCGCCGTCCATGCCCGGAAGAATGCGGTCGAGGAATTCCACCACCACGACTTCCGATCCGAGCCGCCGCCATACCGAGCCGAGCTCGAGCCCGATCACGCCGGCGCCGATCACCAGCATCTTTTCCGGCACCTTGTCGAGCGTCAGCGCACCGGTCGAGGAGATGATGCGCTTCTCATCGATCTCGATGCCTTTCAGCCTGGCCACATCCGAGCCGGTGGCGATGACGATGTTCCTGGTCTCCAGCGTCTCAATGGCGCCGTCGGCCGCTTTCACCTCGACCTTGCCGGCGGCGGCGATGCGCCCGGTGCCGGAATAAGCATCGATCTTGTTCTTCTTGAACAGGAAGGCGACGCCCTTGGTGTTGCCGTCGATGCCGTCGGCCTTGAACTTCATCATCGCCGGCAGGTCGAGTTTCGGCTTGCCGACCACGACGCCCATCTTCGGCAGCGCGTGACCGGCTTCCTCGAAACGTTCCGACGCCTGCAGCAGCGCCTTGGAGGGAATGCAGCCGATGTTGAGGCAGGTGCCCCCAAAAGTCGGCCACTTCTCGACCACGGCGACTTTCATGCCGAGTTGCGCCGCGCGGATCGCGCAGACATAGCCGCCGGGACCGGTGCCGATAACGACGAGATCGTAAGTGGCCATGATGTTTTCCTAGCTCATCACCGTGACAGATGTTATCGCCCGCCCGACACATCCAGGATCGCGCTGGTGACATAGGAGGCATCCTCCGACAGCAGCCAGACGATGGCATTGGCGATTTCTTGCGCCGAGCCGACCCGCTTCATCGGCACCATATGCGCCAACCGATGCGCGCGATCGGGTTCGCCGCCGGAGGCGTGGATGTCGGTATCGATCAGGCCGGGCCGGATCGCCGCGACGCGGATGCCCTCGCCGGCGACCTCGTGGCCGAGCCCGATGGTGAAGGAATCGATCGCCCCCTTGGACGCCGCGTAGTCGACATAGGTATTGGGCGAGCCGAGCTTGGCCGCCACCGACGACAGATTGACGATGACGCCGCCCTTGCCGCCATGCCGGGTCGACATGCGCCTGACGGCCTCGCGCGCGCATAAAATGCTGCCGGTGACATTGACCGCCATCATGCGCCGGATGCGTTCGGCGGACATTTCGTCGACCCGCGAGGTGACGCCGACGATGCCGGCATTGTTGACCAGCGCGCCGAGCGTGCCGAATTCGTCGGCCGCCTTGAACAGCGCCAGAATGTCCGCCTCGCTGCCGACATCGCACTTCACTGCGATAGCCTTGCCGTTCTTCGCCTCGATGGCGGCGACTACGTCGCGCGCCGCGGCTTCATTGCTGGCATAGCCGACGCAGATTTTAAAACCGCGCGCCGCGGCGGCAATTGCGGCGGCGCGGCCGATGCCGCGGCTGCCGCCGGTGATCACAACAACGCTGTCGGTCAAATCTCACCCCCCACTTCACCCGGCTCGGCAATTCTACTCGAATAGACGCACCAGCATCGCGACCAGCGCGAACATCGACACAAACCAGGCGAGGCTGCGCGCGAACGGAATATGGAACAGATACAGCGGCACATACAGGACGCGCGCCGCCACCCACACTTCGGCGCCAAGCGCGCCGTATCCGCCGTTCCTGCCGGTGACTGCCAGCGCCAGCGCCAGCGCGGCGAAAGCCGGAAATGTCTCCAGCAGATTGCGAAACGCGCGGTCGGCGCGGCCGGCGAACTTTCCCCGAACCAGGCGTACGTCGTCGCGCGATCCGGCCTTGTATTCGCCGCCTACCTCGAAGGCCGATGAAACCGACTGCAGGAACATCTGCACGATCAGCAGGATGACGCCAATGCCGAGCATGACGATTTCGGTCGGCAGCGGCTGCATGATTTTCCTCTTGCCGTAACTAGATTACCATAAGCCTGTGCCCCACCGCCGCGGTTGCCATATATCACAAATCCAGCACCAGCCGCGCCGGGTCCTCCAGGCTCTCCTTCACCCGCACCAAAAAGGTCACCGCTTCCTTGCCGTCGATGACGCGATGGTCGTAGGACAGCGCCAGGTACATCATCGGCCGGATCTCGATCTTGCCGGCGACCGCGATCGGACGTTCCTGGATCTTGTGCATGCCGAGGATGGCCGACTGCGGCGCGTTCAGGATCGGCGTCGACATCAGCGAACCGTAGATGCCGCCATTGGTGATGGTGAAGGTGCCGCCCTGCATCTCGTCGATCTTGAGCTGGCCGTCGCGGGCGCGCCTGCCGAAATCGGCGATGCTCTTCTCGATCTCGGCGATCGACCTGTGGTCGCAGTCGCGCACCACCGGCACCACCAGGCCCTTGTCGGTGCCGACGGCGACGCCGATGTGATAATAGTTCTTGTAGATCAGGTCGGTGCCGTCGATCTCGGCATTCACGGCCGGAATATCCTTCAGCGCCTGCACGCAGGCCTTGGTGAAGAAGCCCATGAATCCCAGTTTGCTGCCGTGCTTCTTCTCGAACACGTCCTTGTACTGGGCGCGCATCGCCATGATATGGCTCATGTCGACCTCGTTGAAGGTCGTCAGCATGGCCGCGGTGTTCTGAACCTCCTTGAGCCGGCGCGCGATGGTCTGGCGCAACCGCGTCATCTTCACCCGCTCCTCGCGCGAGGCATCGTCGGCCGGCGACGGCGCGCGTACCTGCACCGCGGCGGCGGGCTGGTTGACCGGGGTCGGCGCGGCGGCGGCCTTCTCGATGGCGGCCAGCATGTCACCCTTGGTGACGCGGCCGTCCTTGCCCGAGCCCGGCACGGTTGCGGCATCGACGCCGCTCTCGGCGGAAATTTTTCGCACGGAAGGCGCCAGCGGCGCATCGGCCGGCGGCGTCTTCTGAACCGGCGCGGCAGCGGGCGCCGCCGGCGCAGCGGCGGGAGCGGCAGGAGCGGCAGCGGCAGCGGGCCTGGCCGGCGCGTCCGCTGCCTTTGCGGGCGCGGCGCCAGGCTTGGCGGCACCGCCCTCATTGATCTGTCCCAGCAATGCGCCGACCGCAACCGTCTCGCCGTCCCTGGCGACGATCTCGCCCAGCGTGCCGGCCGAAGGCGCCGGGACTTCGATGGTAACCTTGTCGGTTTCAAGCTCGACCAAGGGTTCATCGACCGCAACGGCATCGCCGGCCTTCTTGAACCAGCGGCCGATGGTCGCCTCGGTGACGGACTCGCCGAGCGTGGGGACGCGGATTTCGGTCATGGTTTCATTTCCTCTCGCGTCATGCCGTTTGGACCCTGCTGGATTCACGCCTTCCGTCATACGCGGGCTTGACCCGCGTATCCATCATCTTCGCAAGAGTCTTTGCGAAAGGATGGATTGCCGGGTCAAGCCCGGCAATGACGGCCGAGATGTGTCATACGGTAGGGCTTGTCCCGGCCATCCACGTCTTGAATTCAATGGGCTCGAAGAACGCGTCATGCCCGGGACGAGCCGGGCATGACGACTTCGGTGATACATCAGCTCAGCGCCTCGTCCAGCAGCGCCCTGAGCTGCGCCAGATGTTTCGACATCAGCCCGGTGGCGGTGGCCGCCGCTGCCGCGCGCCCGGCGTAGCGCGGACGCTTGTTCGGCGCGTTGATCTGGTTCAGCACCCATTCGAGGTAGGGCTCCATGAAATGCCATGCGCCCATGTTGCGCGGCTCTTCCTGGCACCAGACCAGTTCGGCAGCCTTGAAGCGTCCGAGCTCCTGCACCAGCGCCTTCAGCGGCACCGGATAAAGCTGCTCGACGCGCATGATGTAGATGTCGTCGATGCCCCGCTTTTCGCGCTCGTCGTAGATGTCGTAATAGACCTTGCCCGAGCACAGCACCACGCGCCTGATCTTGTCGTCCGCCACCAGCTTGATGGTGTCGTCGGGGTGCATCTGCGCGTCATCGTAAAGCAGGCGATGGAACGTGGTGTCCGCGCCCATCTCGTCGAGCCGCGACACCGCGCGCTTGTGGCGCAGCAGCGATTTCGGCGTCATCATGATCAGGGGCTTGCGGATTTCGCGCTTCAACTGCCGCCGCAGCACGTGGAACAGGTTGGCCGGCGTGGTGGCATAGACCACCTGCATATTGTCTTCGGCGCACATCTGCAGGAAGCGCTCCAGCCTTGCGGAAGAATGCTCCGGCCCCTGCCCCTCATAGCCATGCGGCAGCATGCAGACGAGGCCTGACATGCGCAGCCATTTGCGCTCACCGGAGGAGATGAACTGGTCGAACAGCACCTGCGCGCCGTTGGCGAAATCGCCGAACTGCGCCTCCCAGATCGTCAGCGCCTTCGGCTCCGCCAGCGAATAGCCGTATTCGAAGCCGAGCACCGCCTCTTCCGACAGCAGCGAGTTGATGACCTCGTAGCGCCCCTGATCGGGCCCGAGGTGCTTGAACGGCGTGTAGCGGGTTTCGTCCTCCTGATCGATCAACACCGAGTGCCGCTGCGAGAAGGTGCCGCGCTCGGAGTCCTGCCCGGACAGCCGGACATGATGCCCTTCCTCCAGCATGGTGCAGAACGCCAGCGCCTCGCCGGTCGCCCAATCGATTCCGACACCGTTTTCGATCGCCTTGGCGCGATTTTCGAGAAAACGCTGCACCGTGCGGTGAACGCGGAAACCGTCCGGCACCCGGGTGATCTTGCGGCCGATATCCTTCAGCAGGGCCAGATCGACGCCGGTAACGCCGCGGCGGGGATCCTCTTCCTGGTCGGCGGTCTTGAACCCGGCCCATTTGCCGTCGAGCCAGTCGGCCTTGTTGGGCTTATAGCCCGCGCCGGCTTCCAGTTCGGCATCGAGGCGTGCGCGCCAGTCGGCCTTGGCCTTCTCGACGTCGGCTTCGGTCATCACGCCTTCGGCGATCAGGCGCTTGGCGTAGATATCGAGCGTGGTCGGCTGCGTCGCGATCTTCTTGTACATCAAGGGCTGGGTGAACATCGGCTCGTCGCCTTCGTTGTGCCCATGCCTGCGATAGCAGAACATGTCGATCACGACCGGCTTGTGGAATTTCTGCCGGAATTCGGTCGCGACCTTGGCGGCGAACACCACGGCTTCGGGATCGTCGCCATTGACATGGAAAATCGGCGCGTCGATCATCTTGGCCACGTCGGACGGATATGGCGACGAACGCGAATAGCGCGGATAGGTGGTGAAGCCGATCTGGTTGTTGACGATGAAATGCACCGAGCCGCCGGTACGATAGCCCTTCAGGTCGGACAGGCCGAAACACTCCGCCACCACGCCCTGGCCGGCGAACGCCGCGTCGCCATGCATCAGCAGCGGCATGACCGAGATGCGCTGGTCGGGCGGGTCGCCGTGCTGGTCCTGCTTGGCGCGCACCTTGCCGAGCACGACCGGATCGACGATTTCCAGATGCGAAGGATTGGCGGTGAGCGACAGGTGGATCTTGTTGTTGTCGAACTCCCGGTCCGACGAGGCGCCGAGGTGATATTTGACGTCGCCCGAACCTTCGACGGCATCGGGATTGGCCGAACCGCCCTTGAATTCATGGAACAGGGCGCGGTGCGGCTTGGCCATCACCTGCGTCAGCACGTTGAGGCGGCCGCGATGCGGCATGCCGACCACGATTTCTTTCACGCCGAGATTGCCGCCGCGTTTGATGATCTGTTCCAGCGCCGGGATCAGCGATTCGGCGCCGTCCAGACCGAAGCGCTTGGTGCCGGTGAATTTCAGGTCGCAGAATTTTTCAAATCCTTCCGCTTCGACCAGCTTGTTGAGAATCGCGCGGCGGCCTTCGGGCGTGAAACTGATTTCCTTGTCCGGGCCTTCGATGCGCTCCTGGATCCAGGCCTTTTGCGCGCCGTTCGAGATATGCATGAACTCGACGCCAAGGGTCTGGCAGTAGGTGCGCTCGCAGATCGCGACGATCTCGCGCAGCGTCGCGTAGTCGAGCCCCAGCACGTGATCGAGAAAAATCTTGCGGTCGAGATCGGCATCGGTGAAGCCGTAGGAGCGCGGGTCGAGTTCCTCGTGATCGCGCGGCGGCTCAAGGCCGAGCGGATCGAGCTTGGCGTGAAAGTGTCCGCGCATGCGGTAGGCGCGGATCAGCATCAAGGCGCGGACGGAATCGCGCGTCGACTGGTGCACGTCGGCGGAACTCGCATCGGTTCCCCTGGCGCGCGCTGTGGCGGCGATCTTGCCGCCAACCGCCTTCTCGACCTCAGCCCAGTTGCCGTCAAGCGCCGATGTGAGGTCGTCGCGCGGGGTAAGCGGCCAGTTATCCCGCCCCCAGGACGGTCCGTCGGCGTTCTTCAGGACGTCCGCGGGCGCATCTTTCAGGCTTTTGAAGAAATCCTGCCATTCCGGGTCCACCGAGGCCGGCTCTTTCTCATAGCGGGCGTAGAGGTCGTCGATATAGGTGGCGTTGGCGCCCTGCAGGAACGAGGAGAGGGCAAAAGCGGCATTCGTGTCCTGACGAGACATAATTGCGTCCTGATGATTGGCGTAGCGCTCGGGAAAGCGTCGGAACAGCCGATCCGGCGGCGGATCGGCGTGATAACCAGCTTTTAGCCTATTCGGGGCGAAGTTTCGCGCCGAAAAGAACCAAGAATTGAATTAAGACTTCAATTTTTCGACAAGGGTCTTTCCGAGCCGGGCCGGAGATGGCGACACCGTGATTCCGGCAGCTTCCATCGCCGCCGTCTTGGATGCCGCGTCGCCCTTGCCGCCGGAAATAATGGCGCCGGCATGGCCCATGCGGCGGCCCGGGGGTGCGGTCACGCCGGCGATGAAGCCGACCATCGGTTTCTTGCGGCCGCGCCGGGCCTCGTCCTGGATGAACTGCGCCGCGTCCTCCTCGGCGGAGCCGCCGATCTCGCCGATCATGACGATCGAGGTGGTCTTCGGGTCGGCCAGGAACATCTCCAGCACGTCGATGAATTCGGTACCCTTGACCGGATCGCCGCCGATGCCGACCGCCGTGGTCTGGCCGAGCCCCTCCTGGGTGGTCTGGAACACCGCCTCATAGGTCAGCGTGCCCGAACGCGAGACGATGCCGACATTGCCGGGCTTGAAGATGTTGGCCGGCATGATGCCGATCTTGCATTCCCCCGCGGTCATCACGCCCGGACAGTTCGGCCCGATCAGCCGCGATTTCGATCCCGACAGCGAGCGTTTGACGCGCACCATGTCGAGCACCGGGATGCCTTCGGTAATGCAGACGATCAGCGGAATTTCCGCCTCGATCGCCTCGCAGATGGCATCGGCCGCCCCCGGCGGGGGCACGTAGATCACGGACGCATCGGCGCCGGTCTTTTGCTTCGCCTCCCCCACGGTGTCGAACACCGGCAGGCCCAGATGCACCGACCCGCCTTTGCCCGGCGAGGTGCCGCCGACCATCCTGGTGCCGTAGGCGATTGCGGCCTCGGAGTGGAAGGTGCCGTTCTTGCCGGTAAAACCCTGGCAGATGACTTTAGTATTCTTGTCGATCAGGACGGACATCAGCAACCCCCGACGTCATGGCCGGGCTTGTCCCGGCCATCTACGTCTTGTTTGAAAGTGAAAGACACGGATGCCCGCGACCGGCGCGGGCATGACGAACTAAAAAGCAGACCGTGCATTACGCCGCGTCCTTCACCGCCTTCACGATCTTCTGCGCGGCGTCGTCGAGATCGTCCGCCGGCAGCACGTTCAGGCCCGACTCCCGGATGATCTTCTTGCCGGCATCGACATTGGTGCCCTCCAGCCGCACCACGAGCGGCACCTGCAATCCGACTTCCTTCACCGCGGCGACCACGCCCTCCGCGATGATGTCGCATTTCATGATGCCGCCGAAGATGTTGACCAGGATGCCCTTCACATTGGGATCGGCGGTGATGATCTTGAACGCGGCCGCCACCTTTTCCTTGCTGGCGCCGCCGCCGACGTCGAGGAAGTTCGCCGGCGCCATGCCGTAAAGCTTGATGATGTCCATGGTCGCCATGGCGAGGCCGGCGCCGTTGACCATGCAGCCGATGGTGCCGTCCAGGGTGATGTAGTTGAGGTCGTATTTCGACGCCTCGATTTCCTTCGCGTCTTCCTCGGTCTCGTCGCGCAGCGCCATCACGTCGGGATGACGATAGAGCGCATTGCCGTCGAACGAGACCTTTGCGTCGAGCACGCGCAGATCGCCCTGCCTGGTCACCACCAGCGGATTGATCTCCAGCATCGCCATGTCCTTGGCGGTGAACGCGGTGTAGAGCTGCGTCACCAGTTTTTCCGCCTGCCTGGCGAGATCGCCGGTGAGGCCCAAGGCCTTGGCGACGGTGCGGCCGTGATGGCCCATGATGCCGGTGGCGGGGTCGACCGAGAAGGTCACGATCTTTTCCGGCGTTGTATGCGCCACGTCCTCGATGTTGACGCCGCCTTCGGTGGACACCACGAACGACACCTCGCCGGTCTCGCGGTCGACCAGCACCGAAAGGTAGAACTCCTTGTCGATGTCGGAGCCGTCTTCGATATAGAGCCGGTTGACCTGCTTGCCGTGCGGGCCGGTCTGGATCGTGACCAGCGTGGCGCCCAGCATCTGCCTGGCGAATTCATTGACCTCGGCGATCGATCTGGCGATGCGGACGCCGCCCTTGTCGCCGGCGGAGGCTTCCTTGAACTTGCCCTTGCCGCGGCCGCCGGCATGGATCTGGCTCTTCACCACCCAGACCGGGCCGCCCAGCGTCTTGGCGGCGACATCGGAATCCTCCGGCCGCAGGATCGGCACGCCGCGCGAAATCGGAACGCCGAAATCATGCAGCAGCGCCTTGGCCTGGTATTCATGGATGTTCATCTGGACGTTCCCCGGACCTCATGCGATTACGCTCGCTTTACGTCTGGCATACCACATACCACAGAAACTGCAATCTGCGCCGCTTCGGTGATCGGCTGCCGGACCGGAATGCGCGGTGCCCGGCCTGGCCGCCATCAGCGGCCAAGCAGGTCGGGCGCGATCTTCTTGCAGGCATCGACCAGACCCTGCACCGCGCCAACCGACTTGTCGAACGCCTCGCGGTCCTTGCCGGCAAGCTCGATCTCGACAATGCGTTCGACGCCTTTCGACCCGATCACGACCGGCACGCCGACATACATGTCTTTCACGCCGAATTCGCCGGAAAGATAGGCCGCGCAGGGCAGCACCCGCTTCTTGTCGCGCAGATAGCTCTCCGCCATCGCGATCGCCGACGCCGCCGGCGCGTAGAAGGCCGAACCGGTCTTCAGGAGATTGACGATCTCGGCGCCGCCGTTGCGGGTGCGGTCGACGATCTCGTCGATGCGCGCCTGCGAGGTCCAGCCCATCTTGACGAGGTCGGGCAGCGGAATGCCGGCCACCGTGGAATATTTCGTCAGCGGCACCATGGTGTCGCCGTGCCCGCCGAGCACGAAGGCGGTGACGTCTTCCACTGAGACGTTGAACTCGTCGGCGAGGAAATAGCGGAAGCGCGAGGAATCCAGCACGCCGGCCATGCCCACCACCTTCTTGTGCGGCATGCCGGAAGCCTTCTGCAAGGCCCACACCATGGCGTCGAGCGGGTTGGTGATGCAGATGACGAAGGCGTCGGGGGCGTATTTCCTGATGCCGGCGCCGACCTGCTCCATCACCTTGAGATTGATGCTCAAGAGATCGTCGCGGCTCATGCCGGGCTTGCGCGGCACCCCGGCGGTGACGATGCAGACCTTGGCGTTATCGAGCGCCTCGTAGGAATTGGCGCCGCTGAAATGCGCGTCAAAGCCGTCGACCGGCGAGGATTGCGCGATATCCAGCGATTTGCCCTGCGGAATGCCCTCGGCGATGTCGAACATCACCACGTCGCCGAGCTCCTTCAGACCAATGAGATGAGCCAACGTTCCGCCGATCTGACCGGAGCCGATCAAAGCAATCTTGTCACGCGCCATGGGAATCAGTCCTTTGAAAGCCGAAGGGGAAGAAGGTGGGATGCTGGAGGTGGTGGTTATCCCTTTCGACGGAGCCGTTCAAGCCGGGGCCGCCCGATTGTTGGCCACTCGTCGTTCCGGGACGACGGCTTACGTCTCCACCAGCCCCGTGCTCGACCCGCTGGCCGCGGAATCCTTGCGGCCGTGGGGCAGCGCCAGATACGTTTCCGAGCTCATCTCGATCAGCCGCGACGCCGTCCGCTTGAATTCGTTGGCTTCAACGCCCTCGGTCGCGCGATACAGCGACACCGGATCGGCCTGCGCGGAGGCCATCAGTTTTACGGCGTTGTCATACAGCGTGTCGATCAGCGCGATGAAGCGCTTGGCGGCGTTGCGCTCGGCGTAGCCCATCACCGGAATATGGTCGATCAGGATGGTGTGATAGTCGTGCGCCAGCCGCAGATAATCCGACGCACCGAGCGGCTTTTCGCATAGATCCGCGAAGGAAAACCGCGCCACGCCGTGGGCCGAGCATGGCACATGCAGCACCCGGCCCTTGAGCGGGATGTCGCGCGCCTTGCACGGCGCGCTCCCGGTCATCTTCGCCCATGCGGTGTCGAGCGCCGCATCCGCGTTCGCATCGGCAGGTACCAGCCACATCCTGACGCCGACAAGCTTTTCCAGCCGGAAATCGGTGCGGGCGTCGAGCCGCAGCACGTCCATATGCGCCGATATCTGCGCGATGAAGGGGAGGAACAGCGCGCGGTTGAGGCCATCCTTGTAAAGGTCCTGCGGCGCGACATTGGAGGTCGCCACCACCACCGTGCCGTGCTCGAACAGTTTTGCGAACAGCCGTCCGAGGATCATCGCGTCCGCAATATCGGTGACGTGAAACTCATCGAAGCACAACAGCCAGGCCTGGCCGAAAATCGATTCGGCGGTGAGCGCGATGACGTCGCCGTCGGCGATCTCGCCGCGCGCGATGTTCTGGCGGAAGCCGTAGATGCGCTCGTGCACGTCGGCCATGAATTCGTGAAAATGCGCGCGGCGTTTGTGGGCCACCGGGCTGTGCTGGAAAAACAGGTCCATCAGCATGGTCTTGCCGCGGCCGACCTCGCCGTGGACGTAAAGCCCGCGCGGCGCGTCGTCATTGTCGGCGAACAGCCGGCCCAGCAGTCCTTGCTTGCGCGCCGGCCTGTAGCGCGAAAGCCGCTCCTCGAGGGCGGTGAACGCCTCGACGGCGCGCGCCTGCGCGGTGTCGGCCTCGATCGCGCCGGAGGAGACGAGAGCTTGATAGTGGTCGCGGAACGAGGCGGGCGGGGTCATGACGTCCCTTACGGCCTCAGCGCGCGCAAAATTGCAAGATGCGAATTGCGGACAGAGATATGCGCCGCCTCGAGCACCCATCGTCGTCCCCGCGCAGGCGGGGACCCATAACCACCGTCGTCGGTGTTGCTCGCGGTGGCCGTGGCGCTGCTGTGCCCAATCGCGGGCAGCGGAGGCTATAGGTCCCGCCTGCGCGGCGACGCCGTAGATGTGGCGCCCTCACGCGCTCAGCGCATAAGAGTCTTCGACCACATAAGGTCCGCCGCCGGTCGAGGCCCGCGACGAGAACAGCACGAAACGCTGCGCCGTGAATACCCGGGTCGGGAAATAGCCGCGTACCGACAGATAATCGGCGACATCCTGATTGGAGGCGTCGCGCAGCCGCGCCAGCGTCACATGCGGGGTGAATTTGCGTCCCTCCGGGCCGAGCCCCAGACGCTGCATCAGCCGTTCCAGTTCGGCCTGCAGCTCGATCAAAGGCCGGCTCGGCACCACGGAGGCGACCACCGCGCGCGGTTTTTTGCCGCCGAAGCTCGACAGGCCCTGCAGCGCCACCTCGAACGGCTTGCGGTTGATCCGAAACAGCAGCGAGGCGATCTCGTTGGCCGCGACGCCGTCGATGTCGCCGATGAAGCGCAGGGTGACGTGGTAATTTTCGGGGTCGATCCAGCGCGCGCCGGGAAGGCCGCCGCGCAAATTGGAAAGCGTCTGGCCGATCTCGGCCGGTATTTCCAGTCCCGTGAACAAACGCGGCATCGCAAACTCCCGATGCTAGGGCATGATCCCGAAAAGTGGAGGCCGGTTTTCGGATAAGATCATGCCCCGAAACAAGTCCGGTAACGAATCACCGATCTCCGTTTCTAGCCCAGTTATGCGGTGCTGCGAAGCATCCGGCGCCGCGCAAGCCAGAATCTCCCGGGAAAACACGACGTTAGGGTTATCGCTGCCTGGTTTTTCAACTCCGCTGCGGCATCATCGGGCTCAGCAATGCCTCGACAGCAGGCAGGATGTTCTTCACAATCACATCCACCCCTGCGGCGGTCGGATGTAACCCGTCGGCCTGATTGAGCCTGGCATCGGTAGCCACGCCCTCCAGGAAGAACGGATACAGCGGCACCTGAAAGGCGCTCGCCAGATCCGGATAAATCGCATTGAACCGGGCCGAATAATCGGCGCCATAATTGGGCGGTGCGACCATGCCGCACAACAGCACCGCGATCCTGCGCGCCTTCAGCCGCAGCAAAATGTCGGCCAGCGCGGTGCGGGTGATCCTGGGGTCAATGCCGCGGAGCGCGTCGTTGGCGCCGAGTTCGAGGATCACCGCGTCGGTGCCTTCCGGAACCGACCAGTCAAGCCGGTCACGGCCGCCGGAACTGGTATCGCCGGACACCCCGGCATTGATCATCTCGACCTTCATCCCTTTGACCTCCAACGATTTTTGTAGCCGCGCCGGGAATGCGGCCGGGGTCGGAAGGCCAAGGCCCGCAGTCAGCGAATCGCCAAGCACCACCACCTTGACGGTCTTGCCCGCCTGCGGCGCCGGGGTTTGCGCCGCTGCGGGCAGGATGGCGACGACGGCGAAAGCCAGCCAGCACAGAAAGCCGCGCGCCGGCCCCTCGACCGCCGCAATGAAAGTGCCATATGAGCTTGGCATGGACAGTCTCATCGAAACCTCGTCATTGGCAGGGCTTGCATCGTCAAGCCCGCGGCCGGACACCATTTTCATCTCGAACGTCAATCTCTCGCTGGGCAGCGGTGCCGCGCGCGTCCATATCCTGAAGGATATCAGCCTGCGGGTGGCGCCGGGCGAAGCGATCGGGTTGATCGGACCGTCAGGCTCGGGGAAATCCACCCTGTTGATGGTGATGGCGGGACTGGAGCGTCCCGACAGCGGTGAGGTGGTGGTCGATGGCACTGCGTTCAATGCCCTCGACGAGGA
Source organism: uncultured Bradyrhizobium sp. (assembly GCF_964252615.1). Taxonomy (NCBI): domain Bacteria; kingdom Pseudomonadati; phylum Pseudomonadota; class Alphaproteobacteria; order Hyphomicrobiales; family Nitrobacteraceae; genus Bradyrhizobium; species uncultured Bradyrhizobium sp. The sequence continues at coordinate 13,347 of NZ_CAXUNQ010000056.1, read as the reverse complement.
TGCGCTGGCGCGGTTTCGCGGCCGCCATGTCGGCATCGTATTCCAGTCGTTTCATCTCATCCCGACCATGACCGCGCTGGAGAATGTCGCGGTGCCGCTGGAACTGGCCGGTAATCCCGATGCGTCGGAACGCGCGGCGCGCGAACTCGCATCGGTCGGTCTTGGCGACCGGCTGCACCATTATCCGACGCAATTGTCCGGCGGCGAACAGCAGCGCGTCGCACTTGCCCGCGCGCTCGCACCCGATCCGGCCATCCTGGTAGCCGACGAGCCTACCGGCAACCTCGATGAAGCCACCGGCGGACAGATCGTCGATCTGTTGTTCACCAAGCACGCCGAACGCGGCATGACCCTGGTGCTGGTGACCCACGATCCGTCGCTGGCGCGGCGCTGCGACCGCGTGGTGCGGTTGCGCTCCGGCCAGCTCGACGGGCCCGCCACCGACCGGCATTGGGTCGAGACGGCATAAATCACATGACCCTGGCACTGAAGCGCCTGCCGCGCGGCCGGACGTCGTCGCTGGCGTTGCGCTACGCCTTGCGCGAATTGCGCGGCGGCCTGCGCGGCTTCTACGTGTTCCTTGCCTGCATCGCGCTCGGCGTCATGGCGATTGCCGGGGTCGGCTCGGTCGCGGCAAGTCTCGGCGAGGGCCTCGCACGCGAGGGCCGCACGCTGCTCGGCGGCGACATCTCCTTCGCGCTGATCCAGCGCGAAGCGGGATCCGATGAAGTCGCCTTCCTGCGCGCGCGCGGCCAGCTTTCGGTGGCGGCGACGCTGCGCGCCATGGCGCGCACCGAAGGCGGCACGCTGGCGCTGGTCGAACTGAAAGCGGTGGATCAGACCTATCCGCTGTTGGGCGACGTCACGCTCGATCCGAAAATGCCGATGGCTGACCTGTTCGCCCAGCGCGACGGGGCGTTCGGCGCGGCGGCCGACGCGACATTGCTGGCGCGGCTCGACCTGAAAGTCGGCGACCGCGTCACCGTCGGCGGCGCGGCCTTTCAGATTCGCAGCGTCGTCGACGCCGAACCTGACAAGCTTGCCGGCGGCGTCGGTTTCGGGCCGCGGTTCCTGACCGGCGAAGCGGGACTGCGCGCCACCGGACTGCTGCAGCCCGGCAGCCTGGTGCGCTGGATCTATCGCGTCAAACTGCCGGACAACGCGGCCGACGACCGCGCCGCGCAAGTGTTTGCCGGCGACGCGCGAACCGCCCTGCCGAGCGCGGGGTGGGAAATCCGCACCCGCAGCAATGCCTCGCCGCAACTGGAACGCACCATCAGCCGCTTCACGCAGTTTCTCACTTTGGTCGGCCTTGCCGCCCTGCTGGTCGGCGGGGTCGGGGTCGCCAACGCCGTGAAAAGCCATGTCGACCGCCGCCGGGACGTCATCGCAACCTTCAAGGCCATCGGCGCCACCGGCGGCGACGTGTTCACGATCTACCTGACCCAGGTCGTCGCGCTCGCGGCGATCGGGTCGCTGATCGGCCTCGCCGCCGGCGCCGCGCTGCCCTATCTCGTCGTCGGCCTGTTCGGCCAGTTGCTGCCGCTGCCGGTGGTGCCGGCGCTGCATCCCGCCCAGCTCGGCCTGTCGCTGGTGTACGGCGTGCTGACCGCGCTGGCGTTCGGGCTGTGGCCGCTCGGCCGCGTCCATGACGTGCCGGTGGCGGCGCTGTTCCGCGAGGCCGTGACCGGCGAATGGCACCGTCCGCGCTGGCCGACGCTGGCATCGATGGCGGCGGTGATCCTGGCTCTGATCGGAATCGCGATCGGGCTTGCCTACGACAAGCGCGTGGCCGCGGTATTCGTCGTCTCGTCCATCGTGGTCTTCGCCCTGCTGCGCGGCATCGCCGCCGCGCTGATGGCGCTGGCGCGCCGGCTGCCGCGGCCGCACCTGCCCATGCTGCGGCTGGCGATCGCCAATATCCATCGCCCCGGCGCGTTGACGCCCTCGGTGGTGATGTCGCTCGGCCTCGGCCTGGCGGTGCTGGTCACGATCACCCAGATCGACGGCAATCTGCGCCGGCAGTTCATGGCGGCGCTGCCCGACCGCGCGCCGTCGTTCTATTTCATCGACATTCCCACCGCCGACGCCGACCGCTTCAGCGCATTCCTGAAAAGCCAGGCGCCGCAATCGACCGTGGAAGACGTACCGATGTTGCGCGGGCGCATCGTCGCTGCCCGCGGCGTCAAGGCGGAAGACCTCAAAGCCTCGCCTGACGCCGAATGGGTGCTGCAGAGCGATCGCGGCCTGACCTATACCGGCGAGATGCCGAAGGGCTCGAAAGTGGTCGAGGGCAAATGGTGGCCACCCGATTACGACGGGCCGCCGCTGGTGTCGTTCGAGAAGAAGCTCGCCGACGGCCTCGGACTGAAGATCGGCGACGAGGTCGTCGTCAATGTGCTCGGCCGCGACATTTCCGCGACCATCGGCAACATGCGCAGCGTGGACTGGCAGAGCCTCGGCATCAATTTCGTGCTGGTGTTCTCGCCGGGCGCGTTCAAGGGCGCGCCGCATACCCATATCGCGACCCTGACCGAGGCTCGTCCGGATCCGGCCGGCGACGCCAAAATCGTCAGGGCGGTCGCCGACGCCTTCCCCATGGTGACCAGCGTGCGGGTCCGCGAGGCCTTGGAAACCGTCGGCGCCGTGGTCACCAACCTGGTGCTGGCCATTCGCGGCGCCAGCGCCGTTACGCTGATCTCGGCTATCCTGGTGCTGGGCGGCGCGCTCGCGGCCGGCCACCGCCACCGGGTCTACGACGCGGTGATCCTGAAGGCGCTCGGCGCCACCCGGACGCGGCTGCTCGGCGCCTACGCGCTGGAATACCTGATGATCGGCTTTGCCACGGCGATCTTCGGCGTGCTTGCAGGCTCGGTCGCAGCCTGGCTGATCGTGACCCGGCTGATGACGCTCGGTTTCATCTGGCAGGCCGGCAGCGCCGCCGCGGTCGTGGTGGCCGCGCTAATCGTCACCGTGGGGCTGGGACTCGCCGGCACGCTGGTGGCGCTGAACCAGAAGCCGGCGGCGGTATTGCGGAATTTGTGACAATATGTAGCAGCGGATCGCCTCTTCCTCGCGGGAGTAAGGTAAGGTTACTGCACCTAGCGACATTCAGCCGCGCATGGAAGCTTGCGCGGATTGTGTTAGTTTCCCACATATCAGCTTGGGTCAGACGCCGCTTGATGACATAAAATTAAGTGTCAGAAATGTCCGGTATCTGGGATAGATTCGAACTGGCGGCGCCAGGACCCTCAAAGCGCTCTGCCAGACAACCAACGGGAATTCGACCATGTCGGACCTAGATCGTAACTACGCTTCGCCCTTCGGCCGGGCCGCCGGGCGTGCCGACGCCGCCGCCGTCGATGCCGGGCTGCGCGCCTACATGCTGCGCATCTACAACTACATGACGATCGGCCTCGCCATCACCGGCTTCGCTGCGCTCGGCATCTACATGGCCGCCGTCACCGGCGACCCGTCCGGCGCCGCCGCCAAGATCGGCAATGCCTACCTGACGCCGTTCGGCTATGCCATGTTCGTGAGCCCGCTGAAATGGGTGTTCATGCTGGCGCCGCTGGCGATGGTGTTCGCCATCTCGTTCGGCATCAACCGGTTGCGGCCGGCCACCGCGCAAATGCTGTTCTGGGTGTTCTCGGCCCTGATGGGCATCTCGCTGTCGTCGATCTTCCTGGTGTATACGCACACCTCGATCGTGCGGGTGTTCTTCATCACCGCGGCATCGTTCGGCGCGTTGAGCCTGTACGGCTACACCACCAGGCGCGACCTGACCGGCATGGGCTCGTTCCTGCTGATGGGGCTGTTCGGCATTATCATCGCGAGCCTGGTCAACATCTTTGTCGCCAGCTCGATGCTGCAGTTCATTGTCTCGGTGGTCGGCGTGCTGGTGTTCGCAGGATTGACCGCGTGGGATACCCAGCGGCTGAAGAACGACTACATCTACGGCTACGCCTCGCAGGGCGGCGACGTCGCCGAACGCGCGGCCATCACCGGCGCGCTGTCGCTGTATTTGAACTTCATCAACCTGTTCACGCTGCTCCTGCAGTTGCTCGGACAGCGCGACTGACGCCATCGCATAAGCGAAAGCTCAAACCCCGGCCGCGAGGCCGGGGTTTTTGTTTTGCGTATCCGGGCGCGATGCGGCGCGGAGCCGCGTCCGGGGCACGCAACAAGGATATCCAGCGGCATGCGCGGGCTTGACCCGCCCATCCATCCTTCTTCACAAGACGCTTTCGAAGCAGATGGATTGCCGGGTCGCAGCCCGGCGATGACCCCGCGGAGACACCATGCCCTCCCCTGAAATCCGCCCCGCCACCGCAGCCGACCTCGCCGCCGTCACCGGAATCTACCGGCACGCCGTGCTGCACGGCACTGCCACCTTCGAACTGATCCCGCCGGATCTCACGGAAATGACGCGGCGCTTCACCTCGCTGATGGATGGCGGCTATCCCTATCTAGTCGCTTCGCTGCAAGGCCGCGTGATCGGCTACGCCTATGCCGGGCCGTACCGGCCGCGGCCGGCCTACCGCTTCACCGTGGAGAATTCCGTCTATCTCGCGCCCGCGATTCATCGCCGCGGCATCGGCATGCAATTGCTGCAACGGCTGATCGCGGAAGCGCAGGCGCGCGGCTATCGTCAGATGATCGCGGTGATCGGCGATTCCGCCAACGCCGGCTCGATCGGCGTCCACAGCAGAACGGGTTTTACCATGATCGGCACCCACCCGAATGTCGGATTCAAGTTCGGACGCTGGCTCGACACCGTGATGATGCAGCGCGCGCTCGGCGACGGCGCCACGACGCTGCCGGCGGAATAACACCCGGCTGTCATCCCCGCAAAAGCGGCGACCGGTATTCAGGGCCGGCAGCGATCCATCGCAACGCCGCCGCGTACCGGGCCGGTCAAGCCGGTCGATGACGAACGGCGTCAAACCACCGCAAGCTTGCGGTCGATCACCAGCAGCACGCGGTCAAGTTCGTGGCCGCGGCGCAGGATCAAGCCGCTGGCCGAGATCACGCTGTAGGCGCCCTGCTTGCGCGCCAGCCGCGGATCTTTTTCGATGCGATAGATCGGAACTTCGGACGCGCGGCGGAACACTGAAAACACCGCGCGGTCCTTGAGGAAATCGATGGCGTAATCGCGCCACTCGCCATCGGCCACCATGCGTCCGTAGAGATCGAGGATGCGATTGAGTTCGAGACGGTTGAACGTTACCCGGCTTGGCGCAGGACCCGCAGCGGAATTGCGTTCCGCTGCGCTGATCCCGCTTGGATCGGCACCCTCCGACATCAAATCCATCTTTCGCCTCGTGTCGTTTCAAGCATGATCTTCTCCGAAACCCGGTTCGCAGGTTTTGGCGTCAATGCGGCAACCCGCATGATCGCGCCGACAGCGCGCGGCTGCAAGAGGGGCCTTCAGGCACGGCGGCAATTTCGAGCAGATCGCCAGTGCAAACCGCTATAGTCCGATCGTCACGGGATCGTTAGCAGGATCACAATGATGCCCCACTTCCGCCCAGCGGGCGCCGTGCGGGTTTGCGACAAACAATCACTGCGTTGGCCCGGTCCTTTCGGTTCCGGATTCCTCAGCCCCCAGCCCCCCGGGGTCGTCGGGACCGGGCCTGTTCGCAAGCCAAAGTTAATCCCCACTTTTTGGGCCAACGAAAGTTGGTCCTTTTTCTTTTCGGGGTTTCTGAAATCGCAGTGCTCATCACACACCTCGTCAATCGCAGTGCCCATCACCCACCTCGTCATTCCGGGATGCGCCACTCGGCGCAGGCCCGGAATCCATGATCGCCGACCGTGGTGATGGATTCCGGGCGCGCTCACGCGCGCCCCGCAATGACGGGTTCAGTGCAGCGCCGTGTAGGCCGCGCCCAGCATCGGACCGGGGCTTTCGCGATTGCCGTCCTGCACGTACACCACCGCGGCATCGACGCCGTCGCGGGAAATATTTTCCAGCGGCACGATCCAACTGCCGGCATTGCCGTTCCAGTCGCCGACCTTCAGCAGGTTGCGCACCACGTTGTAATAGGTGACTTCGCGGCCGCGATTTTCGCCGCGGCCGATCGAGATCGGTACCGATTTCGAAACCGAGCAAATCCACACTTCGCCATGCCGCGCGCCGGGACCCTTGCCCGACGCCGCGACCGAGACGTTGATCTGCTTGCCGGACAGCGACATCGCCACCGGCACCGACATCACGCCGTCGGCTTTCTTGGTGGTATCGATGGCGCCTTCGATGCTGCCGCGGTCGCTGCCGATCACATGCGCCGAACCGTTGACGACCACCTGCGGCGTGTAGACGTCGCGATCGCCGCGCATGTGGGAATAGGCCTTCTGACGCGCGGTGAAGCGCGCATCGGCCAAGGTGTCCTTCCAGCCGAGATAGTCCCAGTAATCGATCGGCAGACTGAGCGCGATGACGTTCGGATCCCTGGCGAGTTCGCCGAGAATCTTGTCGGCGGCCGGGCATGACGAGCAGCCCTGCGACGTGAACAGTTCCACCACCGCGCGCGGATCGGCATGGGCCGGACGGATCGCGATAAGGGCGCAGACACCAAGCGCGCCGGACCATCGCGAGAACGAATTATAGGTCATCATTACTGCCACGCTGAAACAGCGACACGCCATGCGCAGTCGCCGTTTATCGTTGGTCGCCTTCAAAGACGGAAGGCGGCCCTTCATAGGCCGCCTTCCGTTCACCTGCCACTCAATTCGCAGTGAGGCTCGATCGCGCCGATCACAACTTGTACTACGCTGCGAGCCTGCGCAGCACGTAATGCAGGATGCCGCCGTTGCGGTAGTATTCGAGTTCATCGAGGGTATCGATGCGGCACAGCAGCGACACGCGGCGCAGCGCGCCGTCGCCGGACACAATCTCCGCGGTCAGTTTCTGGCGTGGTTTCAGATCGCCCTGCAGGCCGCGAATCGTGACCGTCTCGTCGCCCTTCAATCCGAGCGAAGACCACGAGTCGCTGCCCTCGAAGGTCAGCGGCAACACGCCCATGCCGACCAGATTGGAGCGATGGATGCGCTCGAAGCTCTGGCAGATCACGGCGCGGACGCCGAGCAGCCGGGTCCCCTTCGCGGCCCAGTCGCGCGACGAGCCGTTGCCGTATTCGGCGCCTGCGAACACCACCAGCGGCACCTGCTCGGCTTGGTACTTCATCGCGGCCTCGTAGATCGACATCTGCTCGCCGTCGGGCCAGTGTCTTGTCAGGCCGCCCTCCGGGATATTGCCGTCGGCGCCCTTGAGCATGAAATTCTTGATGCGGATATTGGCGAAGGTGCCGCGCATCATGATCTCATGATTGCCGCGCCTTGTGCCGTACTGGTTGAAGTCGGCGGGACGGACCTGATGCTCGGACAGGTATTTTCCGGCCGGCGATGTCAGCTTGATGGCTCCGGCGGGCGAGATGTGATCGGTGGTGATCTTGTCGCCGAACATCGCCAGAATACGCGCGTCGACCACATCGACGATCGGCTCCGGCTCCTTCTTCATGCCTTCGAAGTAAGGCGGGTTCTGCACATAGGTCGAACTCATGTTCCAGCGATAGGTTTCGCTCTCCACGGTCTTGATCTTGCGCCAGTTGGTGTCGCCCTTGAACACGTCGGCGTAGCGTTTCTTGAAGATCGCCGCGGTCACGAACTTCTTCATGTAGGCGTTGATCTCCTTGGTGGTCGGCCAGATGTCCTTCAGGTAGACCGGCTGGCCGTCCTTACCCGTGCCGATCGGCTCGACGGCCAGATTCTTCGTCACCGTTCCCGCCAGCGCGTAGGCGACGACCAACGGCGGCGATGCCAGGTAATTGGCCTGCACGTCCGGACTGACGCGGCCCTCGAAATTGCGGTTGCCCGACAGCACCGCGGCGCCGATGATGCCGTTGTCGTTGATCGATTTGGAAATCTCTTCCGGCAATGGTCCGGAATTGCCGATGCAGGTGGTGCAGCCGAAGCCGATCAGGTTGAAGCCGACCTTGTCGAGATCGAGCTGCAAGCCGGAATTGGAAAGATATTCCGCGACCACCTGGCTGCCCGGCGCCAGCGACGTCTTGACCCACGGCTTTGCGGTGAGGCCCCTGGCGGCGGCGTTGCGCGCGAGCAGGCCGGCGCCGATCAGCACGCTCGGATTCGAGGTGTTGGTACAGGAAGTGATCGCCGCGATCACCACGTCGCCATGGCCGAGATCGAAATTGCGATTCTCCACCGGATAACGCTTCGACATGTCGGCGGCTTTTTTATACTCGCTCGCCATCGCCATGGAAAAGCCTTCGGCCACCGCCGGCAGCGCGACGCGGCCTTCGGGACGCTTCGGCCCGGCCATCGACGGCACCACGTCGCCGAGATCGAGCGTCAGCGTTTCGGTGAACACCGGATCGGGCGAGGCGGACGTTCTGAACAGCCCTTGAGCCTTGGCGTATTTGACCACCAGCGCGACGCGGTCGGCCTTGCGGCCCGAGGTTTTCAGATAATCGATGGTCTCATCGTCGACCGGAAAGAACCCGCAGGTGGCGCCATATTCCGGCGCCATGTTGCCGATGGTCGCCTTGTCGGCGACCGAGAGATAATCGAGACCGGGGCCAAAAAATTCCACGAACTTTCCGACCACGCCCTGCTTGCGCAGCATCTGCGTGACCGTGAGCACGAGGTCGGTGGCGGTGACGCCCTCTTTAAGCGCGCCCTTCAGCTTGAAGCCGACCACTTCCGGCAGCAGCATCGACAAGGGCTGCCCGAGCATCGCAGCTTCCGCCTCGATGCCGCCGACGCCCCAGCCCAGCACGGCAAGGCCGTTCACCATCGTGGTGTGCGAATCGGTGCCCACCAGCGAATCCGGATACGCCACCTCATAGGTGGCGGTCTTCCTGCCGACAGTCATCTTCTCCTTGCGGGTCCACACCGTCTGCGCGAGATATTCCAGATTGACCTGATGGCAGATGCCGGTGCCCGGCGGCACCACCGAGAAATTCGAGAACGCCTTCTGGCCCCATTTGAGGAATTCGTAGCGCTCCTGGTTCTGCTTGTACTCCTCGACCACGTTCTTGCCGAACGCCTTGTTGTCGCCGAAGAAGTTCACGATCACCGAGTGATCGATGACGAGATCGACCGGCACCAGCGGATTGATTTTTTCGGCGTCGCCGCCGAGCGCCTGCATGGCGTTGCGCATCGCGGCGAGATCGACCACCGCCGGCACGCCGGTGAAATCCTGCATCAGGACCCGCGCCGGGCGGAATGCAATCTCATGCTCGAGCGCGCGCTTCTTCAGCCACTTCGCCACCGCAAGAATGTCGTCCTTCTTGACGGTGCGGTCGTCTTCGTTGCGCAGCAGGTTTTCCAGCAGCACCTTCATCGAATAAGGCAGCTTGGAAATTCCCTTCAGACCGTTTTTCTCGGCGGTGGGCAGGCTGTAATAAATGTAGGACTTGCCGCCGACCGTGAGGGTCTTCTGGCATTTAAAGCTGTCGAGCGAGGGCATGTGGGGGGATCCTGATTGATCGTTATCCCGGCAAAGGGTATTAAAACACCGTCAGCGGACGTCAGCCGAGTGGCTTGCAGGCGCGGATTGTGTGCTGCATCAAGTTCCGGCTTATAGAATCTTTCCACAGCCACCGCCACACCGACAATCATGCCCGCAGTGTTGCGGGGCTCGGCGGTCGTCCACTCAAGAGGGCCACGGAACAGCAAGATGCGGCTCTGGGGACGCGGCGTTGAATGTATCAGGGGCGGGCGCGCGGTGTTTTCCGGCCTCGATTTCGACGCTTCCGCCGGCGAGGCGCTGGCCGTCACCGGCGCCAATGGCGCCGGCAAAACCTCGCTGCTGCGCCTGATCGCGGGCTTGCTGACGCCCTCGGGCGGGTCGATCGATCTTGAGGGCGGCGACGGCGAACTGACGCTGGCCGAACAGGCGCATTATCTCGGCCACCGCGATGCGCTGAAGCCGGCGCTGAGCGTGATGGAAAACCTGGCGTTCTGGCGGGATTTTCTGGGCGGCGAGGTTTCCGCAGCGCGCGAAAGCCTCGCCGCGGTGGGCCTCGGCCACGCCGCCCATCTGCCGGCTGCGGTTTTGTCGGCGGGACAGCGGCGCCGGCTCTCGATCGCCCGGCTGCAGACGGTGCGGCGGCCGATCTGGCTGCTCGACGAGCCGACCTCGGCGCTGGATGCCGCCGGGCAGGCGATATTTGCGGCGCTGATGCGAGATCATCTCGCGCGCGGCGGCCTGATCGTCGCGGCCACCCATGCGCCGCTGGGGATCGATGCGCGGGAGTTGCGGATCGGGGGCGTGCCATGAGGGCATCGCCGGCGATCGGCGCGCGACTTCTCCACGGGTCGTCCCCGCGAAGGCGGGGACCCGTACGCCGTGTCGCCTCGTTTCAGCGGTGCGGCAAAGGCCTTCTTTCATCTGCGAGGCCGGGGGTTATCGGTCTCCGCCTTCGCGGGGACGACTCGTGGGGCGGTTTCGTATGAGACCGCTCGCCGCCTTGATCCGCCGCGACCTCCGCATCGCGCTGCGCGCCGGCGGCGGGGCGCTGATCGGGGTGCTGTTCTTTCTCACCGTCGTGGTGCTGATGCCGTTCGCGGTGGGACCCGATCTCAAGCTGCTGGCGCGGCTCGGCCCGGCGATTCTATGGCTGGGAGCGCTGCTCGCAAACCTGCTCACCCTCGACCGGCTGTTCATGGCCGACCACGACGACGGCTCGCTCGATCTGCTGGTCACGAGCCGCATGCCGCTGGAACTGGCCTGCGCCGCCAAGGCCTTCGCGCACTGGCTGGCCGCCGGGGTGCCGCTGATCATGGCAACGCCGGTGCTCGGACTTCTCCTCAATCTCGACGCCATATCCACGCTCGCGGTCGCCCTGACGCTGCTGGCGGGAACGCCGGCGCTGACCTTCACCGGCATGATCGGCGCGGCGCTGGCGGTGACCTTGCATCGCGGCGGCCTGCTGCTGGCGGTGCTGGTGCTGCCGTTGTCGATCCCCGTGCTGATCTTCGGCGTGGCCGCCTCGGAGGCGGCGATCTCCGGACCGTTGTCGTTCGGAACGCCGTTTTCGATGTTGTGCGCGCTGTCGCTGGTCAGTTTCGTGATCGGTCCGGTCGCGGCGGCGGCGAGCCTGCGGCACGGGCTGGACTGATCAACTCCGCATGAAACCACATTGCCCGCATTGCCTGTCCCGGCTGCGACGATTATCAGGAACGCCATGACGCTGACCGACCTCGCCAACCCCACACGATTCCTGTCGCTGACCGCGCGGATATTGCCGTGGCTCGTGGCTTTGACCGCCATCCTGCTGCTGGTCGGCCTTACGCAATCGGCAATGGCGCCCGACGACTACCAGCAGGGCGCCACGGTGAAAATCATGTTCATCCACGTGCCCAACGCCTGGCTGTCGATGTTCGTATGGGGCGTGATGAGCCTGAGTGCCCTGGGCACGCTGGTGTGGCGGCATCCCTTGGCGGACGTTGCCGCCAAGGCCGCCGCCCCGATCGGAGCCGCGTTCACGTTTCTGGCGCTGGTGACGGGATCGCTGTGGGGCCGGCCGATGTGGGGCACCTATTGGGAATGGGATGCGCGGCTGACCTCGGTCCTGATCCTGTTCCTGATGTATCTCGGGCTGATCGCGCTGTGGCGCGCGGTGGAGGATCCGTCGCGCGCGGCGCGGGCGGCGGCGATCCTGACGCTGGTCGGCGCCATCAACATTCCGATCATCAAGTTCTCGGTGGACTGGTGGAATACGCTGCATCAGCCGGCGTCGGTGATGCGGATAAGCGGACCTGCGATGGACCGCGCGTTCCTCGTTCCGCTGCTGGTGATGGCGGTGGCGTTCTCGCTGCTGTTCGTCACGCTGCATCTGGCCGCGATGCGCAACGAAATCCTGCGCCGCCGCGTACGCGCCCTGCAGATGATGCAGGCCGGCGGGCGGGCGGCGTGAACGCCGTGGCGCTTGGCCCCTACGCGTCCTTTATTGTGACCTCCTACGGGCTGGCCGCGGCCGTGGTGCTGGTCCTCATTGCCTGGATCGCGATCGATTACCGCCGCCAGAAAGCGCGGCTGCGCGAGCTTGATGCCGCGGGCATAGTCAGGCGTTCCGGCCGCGGCGCGGCGGACATCATCTGATGCGCGACGCCGCCGCCCCCGGACGCCGTTCATGGCTGGTGACGCTGCCGCTGCTGCTTTTCGCCACGCTGGCGGCGTTGTTCTGGTTTCGGCTCGGCAGCGGCGATCCCTCGAAAATTCCCTCCGCCTTGATCGGGCGTCCGGCGCCGCAAACCCGGCTGCCGGCGCTGCAGGGGCTTGCCAATGCCGGCGCGCCGGTGCCGGGACTCGAGCCGGCGGATTTCAAGGGCAGGGTCAGCGTCGTCAACGTCTGGGCGTCGTGGTGCGTGCCCTGCCACGACGAGGCGCCGCTGCTGACCGAATTGGCCAAGGATGGCCGGCTGCAGGTCGTCGGCATCAATTACAAGGACGCGCCCGACAATGCCCGGCGCTTTCTCGGCCGTTACGGCAATCCCTATCGCGTCGTCGGCGTCGACGGCAACGGCCGCGCTGCCATCGAATGGGGCGTTTACGGCGTGCCGGAAACCTTCGTCGTCGGCCGCGACGGCGCCATCGCCTACAAGATGGTCGGCCCGGTGACGCCGGAAAATTACGAGCGCGTGCTCAAGCCCGAGATCGACAAGGCGCTGAAGGCGGGGACTTGATGTGCCGCCCCCGCGCAGGCGCCGCAAATAATTGCCCGCTTTTATCTGCCGTTCATTTCGCGGCCATGGCGCCGCCACGAATTCGAAGCTAGTTTTTGTCCGTACCTAACCGTCCTTGGAGGGACACCCCATGCGTCATTTCACGCTCGCTTCGCTTGCCGTAACTGCCCTGACCCTCGGCCTGCTCACGGCCGCCCCGATGATGGCCCAGACCCCCGCGCCCGCAACCGGCGGCAAGATGGCGCCCGCCGGCAAGATGGCGCCGGCGGAGAAGATGGCGCCGGCGCCGAAGGCGGAATTGCTCGACATCAACTCGGCGAGCGCCGACGAGTTGAAGGCCTTGAAGGGCATCGGCGATGCCTATTCCGCCAAGATCATCGCCGGCCGCCCGTACAAGGGCAAGGACGAACTGGTGCAGAAGAACATCGTGCCGGCGAGGACCTACGCCGAAATCAAGGACAAGATCATCGCCCGGCAGAAGTGACTCTGCGTCCAACAGCTCGACCCGTCATGCGCGGGCTTGACCCCGCGTATGACGGGATGTGTGAATCCAGCAGGGTCAAGCCCGGCCATGACGGCCTCCCGTGTCCCGGGCGCGATGCGGCATTCTTCATGCCGCTTCGCAGAACCGGGACC
>NZ_CAXUNQ010000055.1:0-29130 GCF_964252615.1 uncultured Bradyrhizobium sp. | reverse complement strand
GTCCGTGACGTTCGCGAGCGCCCCTGTAGTGGGGCAGGACACGAGCAGGATAAGCCGGGTTATGAGGCTGTGGATAGGTATACATTCACAAGTGCGTGAACGCCGGTTTGAGCTTCGCAAGGCGGATCAGCGGCCCCGGCCGCGACCGCTCAACCGGGTGAAGGTGAAAGGCGTAATCCGCCGCTCCGCTGGCACCGGCAGCCATGAAAAACAAATCTCGCGTCATGCGCGGGCTTGACCCGCGCATCCATCCGATGCTCTCCGATCGACGCCGAACCAGTATCGATTCAGAGAATCAAAGCCGCCGCAAGAGTGGCGCTCGGACCGCGCAGAGATGTGTGCATCCAGTAGGGCTTGACCCGGCCATCGATCCGCTTCGAAACGACTCGTCCGAAGATGGATGGATACGCGGGTCAAGCCCGCGTATGACGAGATGTGGGAATCCAGCAACGACGAGCCCGGCTGCGACGAAGAACATCCGGCGTCAGTTCGTGATCTTGTATCCCGTCGCGTTCACGATCGGCTGCCAGAACGCGGTGTCGGCGGCGAGCTCCGCGATGAGACCTTCCGGCGTCGTGCCGACCGGGATCAGCCCGATCGCCTGAAGCTTCTCCCGCACCTCCGGCCTGGCGAGCGCGGCGACGGCCGCGGCACTCAATTGCCGGGCCAGCTCCGCCGGGCTGCCGGCCGGCAGCCACATCCCGTACCAGGCATCGGCCGCCAATTCGACGCCGCTGTCCTTCAGCGTCGGCACGTCCGACACGAACGGCGAACGCTCGGCACTCGTCACTGCAAGAATCCGCAACCGGCCAGCGCGGTGCTGGGCGATCACATCGGCGACCGTCGTGATGCCGAAGGGCAGATGGCCGCCGATCAGGTCGTTCACAATGGGCGCGCTGCCCCGGTATGGCACCCGCGTCATGGGCGTGCCCAGCACCTGTTCGAGTTTCGACCCGATGAAATGTGGAATGGTCCCGTTGCTCGGCACCCCGAAGCTCGCCTTGTCCGGATTGGCCTTGAGCCACGCCACGAACTGCTTGAAATCCTGGGCGCCGATGGCGGGACCGGCAACCACGGCGAATTCGAAGCGAGCCAGCAGCGAGACCGGCACGAAGTCCTTCGCCGTATCGAAGCTCGGCGTGACCTCCGTCATCGGCAGCAGATACATGGTCGGGCCGGTCGTCACCAGAATTGTGGACCCGTCGGGAGGGGTGCCCTTGACGGATTTGATCCCGATCAATCCATCGCCCCCGGTGCGGTTCTCGACGACGACATTGCGATCGAGCGACGGCCCCAGAGTTTGAGCCATTATCCGGCAAAGCGCGTCGCCGCCGCCGCCGGCCGCGAAGGGAAAAATGATTCTGGTCAGCGAACCGGATTGGCCGAGCACGTCGGTTGCTTTCGCGGTCAGCGAGAAACCGGCGCATCCAGCGATAAAATTTCGGCGATCCATCGCTTATCCTATCCGCTGCCGGAGCAGAACGCTATTGCCGGTCAAGCGCCGCCAGTGCATTTTGCAAAGCAATCCGGGCCCGCAACCGGGAGGCAAGGAGACTAGACATGGCAATCCGGTTTCCGGCGCTGCATGGCGCCTGCGCGGCCGTGGCGCTGCTTGCTTCCTTGATGCTGACCGAGGTGCGCGCCGAAGACGCCGCACCCCCCGCCCAGCCGTCCTCCGCGTTCACTCCCGCGCCTTCGGGCCAGAAGACCGGCGGAGCCAGGGCACGCGGCGACATCTCGCCATCGTCGCCGGCCGTTGCCGAGCAGCACCGGCTGCCGCCGGACTCCACGACCAAACAGACGCTGGCGCTGCCCGGCCGCACGCTCGCCTTCACGGCGACCGCGGGTTCGATCCGCCTGTTCGACGGCAAGGGCGAGCCGCAAGCCGACCTCGCATACACATCATATCAGCTCGACGGGACCGACGCGCGGACCCGGCCCGTCACGTTCGTATTCAATGGCGGCCCGGGCTCAGCGTCCGCCTGGCTGCAATTGGGCAACGCCGGGCCTTGGCGGCTGGCCATCAACGCCGACGCGGTAAGCTCTTCCACCTCGCCCGAACTGCAGCCCAACGCCGAGACGTGGCTCGATTTCACCGATCTCGTGTTCATCGATCCCGTGGGCACCGGCTACAGCCGTTTCGTCGCGGCCGGCGACGATGTGCGCAAGCGCTTTTTCTCGGTCGACGGCGACGCCGACTCGATCGCGCTGATGATCCGCCGCTGGCTGGAAAAGTCGGACCGCCTGCTGTCGCCTAAATTCGTCGTCGGCGAAAGCTATGGCGGCATCCGCGGGCCGAAGATCGTGCGCAACTTGCAGACCGACCAGGGCATCGGCGTGAAAGGCCTGATCCTGGTCTCGCCGGTGCTCGACTTCCGCGACTATTCCGGCTCCAGCATCCTGCAATATGTGTCGCGCCTGCCTACCATGGCGGCCGTGGCGCGGGAAAAGGAGAAAAAAGGCGCCGTCACCCGCGCCGATATGGCCGATGTCGAGCGCTATGCGCGCGGCGATTTTCTGCTCGACCTGGTCAAGGGCCAGGCCGATGCGGAAGCGTCCACCCGTCTTGCCGATAAGGTGGCGGAGCTGACCGGGATCGATCAGGCCGCGAGCCGCAGGCTGACCGGACGCTTCGGCGTCGGCGATTTCCGCCGCGAATTCGACCGCAAGAACGACAGGGTGACGGGGCGCTACGACGCCTCGGTCGAAGGCCTCGATCCCTACCCGGACTCGACGTCCTACCGTTTTGACGATGCGTCGGCCGAACCGCTGATCGCGCCGCTGACCAGCGCGGCCGTTGACCTTACCGCCCGCAAGCTCAACTGGCGTCCCGACGGCTCCTACCATCTGCTCAACGGCTCGGTTAACAGGGCATGGGATTTCGGCCGCAGTCAAAATCCCGCCGAATCGATCTCGCAATTGCGGCGGATTCTCGCGCTCGACCCGAAACTGAAGCTCCTGGTGGCGCACGGACTGTTCGATCTCGCCACGCCCTATTTCGGTTCGAAAATCCAGCTCGACCAACTGCCGGCCTACGCCACGCCGGATCGCGTCAAGCTCGTGGTCTATCCCGGCGGCCACATGTTCTATGCGCGCGACGCCTCGCGAAAAGCGTTCCGGGACGAAGCCGAGGCGATGATGAAGTGAAGGATGGGGTCGCAGCCGACTTGCGCTAGCGCCGTCGGGCTGCAAAACTGCATGATCCACAAATCGCACGGAGAACGCTTGATGATAGGCTACGTCACGTTGGGCACCAACGATCTCAAAAAGTCCGGGGCCTTCTACGACAGGATATGCGGCGAACTCGGCGCGGGCCGTTTCATGGAAAATGAGCGTTTCATCGCATGGGGCAAACCGGGCGGCGGCGCCGGCATCGGCCTCGCACTTCCGCATGACGGCAAGCCGATGACTGTCGGCAACGGCGTCATGGCGGCGTTTGCGGCGAAAGACAAGGCCCAGGTCGATCGTCTCCATCAACTTGCATTGTCGCTGGGCGGCACCTGCGAGGGGCCCCCGGGCCCGCGCAGCGACAATTTCTACGCGGCCTATTTCCGCGATCCCGAAGGCAACAAGCTCAATGCCTTTGTGATGGGTTGATAGCGGATGTCGCGTCAACGCCGTCGCCGCGAGCAGCAAACCGCCGAAGCGATCCGTCCTTCATGCGCGGGCTTGACCCGCGCATCCATCCCGTTTCGGAATAGTCGTTCGAAGAAAACCGATTGCCGGGCCAGTCCCGGCAATGATGCGGATGGATTTTTTTCGTCGCGCTCGCGATGACGGCATCCCTCCCTTTGCTTGAAAATTTTCGCCGCATCGTGGTCAAGGTCGGCTCCTCGCTGCTGATCGATTCCGGTGCCGGCGAGGTGCGGGCGTCGTGGTTGACGGCGCTCGCTGCCGATCTCGCCAAACTGCATGACGAAGGCCGCGAGTTGCTGATCGTTTCGTCCGGCTCCATCGCGCTCGGCCGCAGCCGCCTGAGACTGCCGCGCGGCACGCTGAAGCTGGAAGAGAGCCAGGCCGCCGCAGCCGTGGGCCAGATCGCGCTGGCGCGGATCTGGTCGGAGGTGCTGGGGCATCACGGTATCGGCGCCGGGCAGATTCTCGTCACCCTGCAGGACACCGAAGAGCGCCGCCGTTATCTCAATGCGCGCTCCACCATCGCAAAACTGCTGGAATGGCGCGCGGTGCCCGTCATCAACGAAAACGACACCGTCGCCACCAACGAGATCCGCTATGGCGACAACGATCGCCTGGCCGCGCGCGTCGCAACCATGGCAAGCGCGGACCTGCTGATCCTGCTGTCGGATATCGACGGCCTCTACGACGCGCCGCCGGCTTCCAATCCGGCGGCAAAACTGATTCCGTTCGTCGAGTCCGTTACCGCAGAGATCGAGGCGATGGCGGGCGCGGCGGAGTCTGAATTGTCGCGCGGCGGCATGTTCACCAAGATCGAGGCGGCAAAGATCGCCACCTCGGCCGGCACCCATATGCTGATCGCGTCGGGAAAGATCGAGCACCCGCTGCAGGCCATCGCAGACGGCGGCCGCTGCACCTGGTTCCTGACGCCCGCCAATCCGGTCACCGCGCGAAAACGCTGGATCGCCGGCTCGCTGGAACCGAAAGGCACGCTGACCATAGATGCCGGCGCGGTGACCGCGCTGCGCGCCGGCAAGAGCCTGTTGCCGGCCGGCGTGATCCGGGTTGACGGCCAGTTCGCGCGCGGCGATGCCGTGGTGGTGCGCGGCCCCGACACCCACGAGATCGGCCGCGGGCTTGTCGCCTACGACGCCGAGGACGCCGACAAGATCAAAGGCCGCCCCTCTTCCGATGCCGCGCACATTCTCGGCATCAGCGGCCGCGCGGAGATGATCCATCGCGACGATCTGGTGATCGGCGCGGCGCGGGGGTGAGGTTCACGTCACGTCATCCGATCCGATGTCGCGGCGGCCACTCATCACGCGCACAACTTCGATGCCATCGGAGACCGGAGTGTAGAAGACGATGTAGCCTTCAACGGGAAAACTGCGCAGGTTTGCACCCAGATCGCTTCGTTTACGGCCCGCCAGAGGAGCTTGCGCCAGCATGTCAAACGCCGCCTCGATACGATCGAGCATTGCATCGGCGGCCCTCACGTTATTGTTCGCGATGGATTGCCAGATCGATGCGACATCCATCTCCGCTTGCGGGCTTTTGCGAAGGCTATTTGCCATCTTTTGCGGCCAGTCGCTTTCGTCCTTCCGCTTTGATTCGAGCAAACATGTCGCCAACCTCTTCCGCCGGGCCGCTATCGAGGCCTTTCTGGATTTCAGCGCGCAACCATTCCAGCTTGGCCTCGCGGTCTTGTTCGCGCTCCTCGATCATGCGGAGCCCATCGCGAATCACCTCGCTTGCGGTCGAGTAGCGACCGCTGGCGATCAGGCTCGCGATGAACTCTTCGAAGTGCTTGCCGATGCTGTAGCTGGTGGCCATGACCATCTCCGGATTACCGCATAAAGTAATACCTAATGCTACTAACGGCCGGTCGCAAACGGGGTCTTCAGTTTCCTTTTAGTCGAGTTTCGACCGACCGATCCGGCGGCCGCGCCGCGCAACCTCTCGTAAACGCATGATTCATGGGCTAGATTAGGCCTGAAATTCTAGACGGAACCAACATGACGGCTTCCCTCAAAACCATCGACGGGTCGGCCGATTTGCCTGTCCTGATGACCGATCTCGCCGCGCACGCGCGCGACGCCGCGCGGGTGCTGTCGCTCGCCTCGCCCGAGCAGAAGAACCGCGCGCTCGACGCGATGGAGGGTGCGATTCGCGCCGACGCTTACGGGATTCTCGCCGCCAATGCCGAAGACGTCGCCGACGTCCGCGCCGGCGGCGCTACCGCAGCCTTCATCGACCGGCTGACGCTGACGCCGGCCCGGGTCGATGCGATGGCCGATGGTATCCGCACGGTGCGCGACATCGCCGATCCGGTCGGCGTCATCACCGAGAGCTGGCAGCGCCCCAACGGCCTGACTATCGAACGGGTGCGGGTGCCGCTCGGGGTCGTGGCGGTGATTTTCGAAAGCCGCCCCAACGTCGCCGCCGACGCCGGCGTGCTGTGTCTGAAATCCGGCAACGCGGTGATCCTGCGCGGCGGCTCCGACAGTTTCCGGTCCTGCCGCGCGATTCACGCGTGTCTGGTGCAGGGCCTGCGCGAAGCCGGTTTGCCGGAGGCTGCGATCACGCTGGTGCCGACCCGTGACCGCGCTGCGGTCGGATTATTGTTGAGCGGGCTGAACGGCGGCATCGATGTGATCGTGCCGCGCGGCGGCAAGAGCTTGGTCGCCCGCGTCGAGGCCGAAGCGCGCGTGCCGGTGTTCGCGCATCTCGAAGGCGTCAACCACGTCTATGTCGACCATGCCGCCAACCTTGAAATGGCGAAGTCGATCGTGCTGAACGCCAAGATGCGCCGCCCCGGCGTCTGCGGCGCTGCCGAAACCCTGCTGGTCGATCGCGCCGGCGCCGCAGAGAACTTGAAGCCGCTGGTCGGAATGCTGATCGATGCCGGCTGCGAGGTGCGCGGCGACGCCGCCGTGCAGCGCACCGATCCGCGCGTGAAACCGGCGTCGGACGAGGACTGGGACACCGAATATGAAGCCGCGATCATCGCGGCCAGAGTAGTCGGCGGCGTCGATGAAGCCATCGCGCATATCCGCCGGCACGGCTCCCGCCATACCGACGCGATCGTGACCGAAGACGTGAAAACGGCGGAGAAATTCCTCAACGAAGTCGATTCGGCGATCGTGCTGCATAACGCCTCGACGCAATTCGCCGATGGCGGCGAATTCGGTTTCGGTGCGGAAATCGGCATTGCCACCGGCAAATTCCACGCCCGGGGCCCGGTCGGCGCCGAACAGTTGACCAGCTTCAAATACCGCGTTCACGGCACCGGACAGACCCGGCCGTGAAGGCCATGGCGTTTTCAGGCGAAAGCCCGGCCCGGATCCGGTCCGGGGCGACAACCGCTTCGCGTGAAGAAAACGCGTCAAGCAAAAAAAGCCTGCGCACGCGGTGGCTGCGTTGAACGTCGCTGCGCGGCCGGGCCCGACCTCGCACGAAATCCCGCTTCATGCCGACGGCATGCGCATCGGCCTGCTCGGCGGCTCGTTCAATCCGCCTCATGCCGCGCATCGCGCCATCAGCCAGTTTGCCATCAAGCGTCTGAAGCTCGACCGGGTGTGGTGGCTGGTGACGCCGGGCAATCCGCTCAAGGAAGCGGCGAGCTACCACGACCTCAACGCGCGCGCCGACGCCGCCCGCAAAATGGCCGACGATCCACGCATCGATGTGAGCTGTCTCGAATCCGTCATCGGAACGCGCTACACCGAGGACACCATCAGCTATTTGCGCCGCCGCTGTTCCGGGGCGCACTTCGTCTGGATCATGGGCGCCGACAATCTCGCGCAATTTCACCACTGGCAAAACTGGCGGCGCATCGCCTCCGAGGTGCCGATGGCGGTGATCGACCGCCCGCCGCAAGGTTTTCGCGCGCTGGCCGCGCCCGCGGCCCGGGCGCTCGCCCGGTACCGGATTGCCGAACGCGACGCCGGCGGGCTGGCGCGCCGTCGCGCCCCGGCCTGGGTTTTTCTCACCGGGCTCAAATCGAGCCTGTCTTCGACCGGGCTGCGGAACCCCGATGGTAGCTGGAAAGCATCATTCAAGTCATAAATGGACGGCTGACTGGATTATTGAAACCGTTACCCCCACATCCGTAGTATAGTCAGCGGGCGCCGGGATTCGGCGTATCGCGATACAGTGAAAGGAATGGTCCCTGGCCACATCTGTATTGTCCAAGTCTGTTTTACCCAAGGTAGTTAAATCCGCGCGTAAAACATCGACCCAAGCCGTGGTTTTGAAGGCGCGACCTGATGCCGACGAAACCCTGAAATTGATCCTCTCCCGCCTCGACGATATGAAGGCGGAAGAAACGGTCACCATCGATCTTCGCGGCAAATCCTCGTTTTCGGACTACATGATCGTCACCTCGGGCCGGGCCAACCGGCACGTCGGCGCGATCGCGGAGAATGTCGCCAAAGGTCTCAAGGAGACCGGAATCAAAAGCATCCACGTCGAGGGCTTGCCTAATTGCGACTGGGTGCTGATCGATTCCGGCGACGTGATCTTGCACGTGTTCAGACCCGAGGTTCGCGAGTTCTATAATCTGGAACGGTTGTGGACGCAGAGCCCGACGGCGGCGAACACGCTGTAAGTCGAAGGCCGGTGAGAATCGGCCGGGCGCATGATAGCGTGTGCGGATGCGCCTCGTCGTCATTGCAGTCGGCCGCCTCAAGCAAGGCCCGGAGCGGGACCTTGCGGAGCGCTACCGCGAGCGATTTGACGAACTCGGCCGCAAGCTCGGCTTTCGCGGCCTCGATATCCATGAAATCCCGGAAAGCCGCGCGCGCGACGCCGCAACCCGCATGGCCGACGAGGCCGCGGCGATTTCGGCGCAAATCCCCCAGAAATCGGTCCTGGTGACCCTGGATGAGCGCGGAGACGGCATCGATACCGCGGCGTTCACCCGGCATCTTGGGCGCTGGCGGGATCAATCGGTTGCGAACACTATTTTCGTGATCGGCGGCGCGGACGGACTTTCGCCCGATTTGCGGCGCAAGGCAAAGTTCAGCGTTGCGTTCGGCGCTGCGACATGGCCGCATCAACTGGTGCGGGTCATGCTTCTGGAACAGATTTACCGTGCGGCGACCATTTTGGCCGGCCACCCTTATCACCGCGCCTGAGCGCGCAGAAAAAGCGCCGACCCGATCCGATGCACGCAACGCGGCACACGAGCTTGGACCATGACACCGCGCGCCGCGGTCAGCCGCATTCAACCCGTCCTCCGCTGTTCCTGATCGTGCTGACCGCGAGCTTCGCCGGCCTGGTTGTTTCGCCCGCGCATGCGCAGGTCGCGGCGGCGGCGGCGGCGCCGCAGGTCGCGGCATCGTCCGCGGATGTGATCAAGCAGCACGAGCAGGAACTCGAAGCGGCGCGCGCGCAGCAGAAGAGCGCGGCGGAATTGCAGGAAAAGCTCAAGGCCGATATCGCGGCGATCGGCCAGGATCGCAGCAAGCTAAACCAGCAATTGATCGATATCGCCGCGCGCGTACGCCTGGTCGAAACCAGGATCGGCGATGCCGAAGCGCGGCTGCGCCCGCTCGACGCGCGCGAGCAGCAGATCCGGGCCTCGCTCGATTCGCGCCGCTCCGAAATCGTCGAAGTGCTGGCTGCCCTGCAACGCGCGGGACGCCGCGCGCCGCCGGCCTTGCTGGTGAGGCCGGAGGACGCGCTGCAATCGCTACGCACGGCGATGCTGCTGGGCTCCGTGGTGCCGGAGATGCGCACCCAGGCCGAACGGCTCGTGGGCGATCTCGGTGAGCTGATCAACCTGCGCAAGACGATCGGAGCCGAGCGCGACCAGCTTGCGGTCGACCGCGACAGGCTCAAGGGCGATCAGGCCCAGCTTGCCTCCCTGGTCGAGGAACGGCAGCGCAAGCAGAATGCGATCGAAAAGGACATGGAAGCGGAAGGCGCGCGGGCGCTCACGCTGGCGCGCCAGGCCGACAGCCTGCAGGGCCTGATCGCCAAGATGGAGCAGGATCTCAAAAGCGCTGCCAAGGCGGCCGCGTCCGCGAGCCTGCAAGGCGCCCCCGCGGCACTTAACGGCAAGCCCAATCTCAGGGCCCTTAAAGATCCGGGCCGGCTCAGCCCGGCCATTGCCTTCGCATCCGCCAAGGGCTTGTTCGCCCTGCCGGTCAACGGCGTCAAGATTCGCGACTTCGGCGGTTCGGACGGTGTCGGCGGCGCAGAAAAAGGCATTTCTTTGGCAGCCCGGCCCGGCGCGCAGGTCACGACACCGTGTGACGGCTGGGTTGTTTACGCCGGGCCTTTCCGCAGTTACGGTCAACTCTTGATCCTCAACGCCGGGGGCGGGTATCATGTATTGATCGCCGGGATGGAGCGCATTTCGGTCAATATCGGCCAGTTTGTCCTGACGGGGGAGCCGGTCGCAAGCATGGGGACCACGTCTCAGGTTGCATCCATTATCGCGGCGAACGCGAGTCAGCCCGTGCTCTATATCGAGTTCCGTAAGGACGGCACTCCCATTGATCCAGGCCCATGGTGGGCCGCAAATGAAGGCGAAAAGGTCCGCGGATGATGCGCAAGACTTCCATAATTCTTCTCAGCGCCGCCACTGGCGCGGCACTGACGCTTTTCGTGACCCAGCCGCGCGCCGTGCTGATGGGGTCGAGCGCGCGTGCCGCGACATCGGACACCTATCGCCAGCTCAATCTGTTCGGCGACGTCTTCGAACGGGTTCGCAGCGACTATGTCGAGAAGCCGGACGACAGCAAGCTTGTCGAATCCGCCATCAGTGGAATGCTGACCGGCCTCGATCCGCATTCGAGCTACATGGACGCCAAGAGTTTCCGCGACATGCAGGTGCAGACCCGCGGCGAGTTCGGCGGGCTCGGCATCGAAGTCACCATGGAAGACGGACTGATCAAGGTCGTCTCGCCGATCGACGACACGCCGGCGTCCAAGGCCGGCATCATGTCCAACGACATCATCACCAATCTCGATGACGAAGCCGTGCAGGGCCTGACCCTTAATCAGGCCGTCGAGAAGATGCGCGGCCCGGTCAACACCAAGATCCGGCTGAAGATCATTCGCAAGGGCCAGGACAACCCGATCGACGTGACGCTGGTGCGCGACAATATCCGCGTCCGCTCGGTGCGCGCGCGCGTGGAAAGCGACGATATCGCCTACATCCGCATCACCACCTTCAACGAGCAGACCACCGAAGGCCTGAAGCGGGAAATCGCGGCGCTGACCACGCAGATCGGCGCCGACAAGCTGAAAGGCTTCATTATCGATATGCGCAACAATCCCGGCGGCTTGCTGGAGGAGGCGGTGACCGTATCCGACAGCTTCCTCGAGCGCGGCGAGATCGTCTCGACCCGCGGCCGCAACGCCGAGGAGACCCAGCGCCGCACCGCTCATGCCGGCGATCTCGCCAAGGGCAAGCCGGTGATCGTCCTCATCAACGGCGGTTCGGCCTCGGCATCGGAAATCGTCGCCGGCGCGTTGCAGGACCACAAGCGCGCAACGCTGGTGGGCACGCGCTCGTTCGGCAAGGGCTCGGTACAGACCATCATCCCGCTCGGCTCCGGCAACGGCGCGCTCCGTCTCACCACCGCGCGCTACTTCACCCCGTCCGGCAAATCGATCCAGGCCAAGGGCATCGTACCTGACATCGAGGTGCTGCAGGACGTGCCGGACGAGTTGAAGTCGCGCACCGACACCAAGGGCGAAGCTTCGCTGCGCGGCCATCTCAAATCCGAAGGTGACGAGAAGACCGGATCGCAATCCTATGTGCCGCCGGATGCCAAGGACGACAAGGCGCTGAAGATGGCGGCCGACCTGCTGCACGGCGTCAAGGTCAATGCCACGGCGCCCGCGACCGGCGACAAGGCGGCGATCGACAAGCCCGCCAACAAGGTGGCCAACTGATAGCTGGCCGGAACCATCTGTTCTGGCAGATCGGGCGGCCTTCGGGCCGCCCTTTTTGTTGAAGTGACCGGCACCTCACCAGCATTATGTACCACAAACGCCGGTGGTTATGGGTCCGAAGCGGTTGGATTGCCGGATAAAGCCCCGACTGGATGCACACATCTCATCGTCATGGCCGGGCTCGTCCCGGCCATCCACGTCTTTGCTCCGCATCAGAAAGAAAGACGTGGATGCCCGGCACAAGGCCGGGCAGCGCGGTCTACGTCATGCGCGGCACAAGGCCGGCAGCGCGGTCTACGTCATCGCCGGCGCAAGGGCCGGGCAGCGCCTTCTACGTCATGGCCGGGCTCGTCCCGGCCATCCACGTCTGTGCTCCGCATCAGAAAGAAAGACGTGGATGCCCGGCACAAGGCCGGGCATGACGGCGCGGTCTACGTCATCGCCGGCACAAGGCCGGGCAGCGCGGTCTACGTCATGCGCGGCACAAGGCGCAGCAATGAGGCTGGAGATATGTGCATATCCCAACGGCTGCGCGGGGACGACGGCCGGACCGCGCAACAAAACAGATGGCGGTACGTGGCGACTCCCGGCGCTCCGGACCTGCCGCGCGCTTGATCCGTCGTGGTATTGTCGGACCGTCTGATTCGGGCCAGACCCGGGAGGAACATGGCGGAGACCGCGGACGATCTGAGCACGCCGCTTGGAAAGGAGACGGTGCGCAAGAGGCGCCGCCGCCTGCGGCTGCCGTTCGGGGCGAGCCAGCTCATCGCGGGGCTGATGGGCCTGGTGTTGCTGGCCTTCCTGGGCTTCGCCATTTTCAACGACAATCCGCTCGGCGGCGAACCCGGCGCGCGCGTGGCGATCCGCGCTGAGCCGCCGGCCGAAAAGACCGGCTCGGCGCCGGCAGGCGCGCAGGCGCCGGCCGTGAAGTCGGCAGTCGAGGCAGCAAAGCCGGCGGATCCGGCGGGCAAAAAGACCATCACCATCATCGATGGCTCGAGCGGCGCGCGCCGCGATGTCGTGGTTTCCGCCGACGCCGCCGAACCCATCGAAGGCGATGCCGCGCCTGCCGTAACGGCAGGGATCGATCAGCGCCTGCTGGAAAAAACGCGCCATGGCATGATTCCGCTCGCCGCCGGGGGGCTGAAACCTTTCACCGCCTACGCGGCCGGAACCGAGGCCGATCGAGCCCGCGCCGCCAGGATGCCCGCGGTCGCCATCGTCATCGGCGGCCTCGGCGTCGGTGCCGCCAAGACCAGCGACGCCATCATGAAATTGCCGCCGGCGGTAACGCTGGCCTTTACGCCCTACGGATCGGATCCCGGCAAGCTGGTGGAGCGCGCCCGTGCGCAACGCCACGAGATATTGCTGCAGATCCCGATGGAGCCGTTCGACTATCCCGACAACGACCCCGGGCCGCAAACGCTGCTGACGACCTTGAGCGCCGAGCAGAATGTCGACCGCCTGTTCTGGCACTTGAGCCGCTTCCAGGGCTACGCGGGAATCGCCAATTTCATGGGCGCGCGTTTCGTCGTTACGGACGCGGCGATGCAACCTGTCATTCGCGAGGCGGCCAGGCGCGGCCTCGGCTATCTCGACGATGGGTCGGCGCCGCGCAGCGTGGCTTCCACGCTGGCGGAAGGCCAGGCCATGCCTTTCGCCAGGGCCGATTTCAACATCGACGCGGTACCGACATCGGTGGAAATCGACCGGGCGCTGGCAAAACTCGAAAGCCTGGCGAAGGAACGTGGAACCGCAGTCGGCATCGCCTCGGCGCTGCCGATCTCGATCGAACGGATCAGCGCGTGGATCAAATCGCTGGAGGGCCGCGGCATCATGCTTGTGCCATTGACAACGGCGATGCTCAAATCAAAATCGAACTGATCTTATCCTTAAGGAGCGCTTTTGCGCGCGGGGACGAGCGCGCCTCCTCATCATGAGGAGAGAACAACACGAGAGGCATCGACGGAATGGCGCGCTATGAAGACCTGCCCTATCGAACCTGCGTCGGCATGATGCTGATCAATGCGGCGGGGTTGGTCTTCATCGGACGCCGCGCCGGAGGCATCGAACACGTCGACGAAACTCATGTCTGGCAGATGCCGCAAGGCGGCGTCGATCCCGGCGAAGACACCTGGGCGGCGGCAAAGCGCGAGCTTTACGAAGAAACCAGCGTCCGCTCGGTCGAAAAGCTCGGAGAGGTGTCGGATTGGCTGATCTACGATATCCCGCGCACCGTTGCCGGACGAACCTGGAAAGGCCGCTACCGCGGGCAGCGGCAAAAATGGTACGCCGTGCGATTTACCGGCCAGGACGCCGAGATCAATGTCGAGAGCCCCGGCGGCGGTCACAAGGCGGAGTTTGTCGGCTGGCGGTGGGAACCGATGAAAAACCTTCCCGAACTGATCGTTCCATTCAAGCGCCCGGTCTATGAACGCGTGGTAAAAGAGTTTTCCAAGCTCGCCGATGGCTAGGCATCCGTCTTCCAGGCGCCCGTGCCTGTTGCTGGATTCCGCGTTCGCCCAAACGCGCCCCCCGCAATGACGAGATCGCATGGCTGACGACAAGCCCTACCGTCGCAATGTAGGCGTCGCCCTGTTCAACGGCTCAGGCCGGGTTCTGATCGGGCGGCGCTTCAGGGACGACGGACCCGAGATCATTCTTCCCGGACTGGAATGGCAGATGCCGCAGGGCGGCATCGACGAAAACGAACATCCGCGTGATGCGGTGATGCGCGAATTATGGGAAGAGACCGGCGTCAGCAATACCGACTATCTCGGCGAAACCGACTGGATGAGCTACGACTTTCCCCCATTCGACGGACCGCAATCGCACCGGCTGGCGAAATTTCGCGGCCAGCGTCAGAAATGGTTCGCGCTGCGCTTTACCGGCGATGACCGCGAGGTGGACCCGCTGACGCCGCGCAACGGCCAGCCGCCGGAATTCGACCAATGGCGCTGGGAGCGGCTGGATCGCGTCGCCGACCTGGTGGTGCCGTTCCGGCGCGAGGTCTACCGGGAGGTCGCAAGGAGTTTTACGCGGTATGTGTAGGGAGAACCGGACATAATACGCGCCAGAAGCACTTTCGTCCTCCCCGCGAAGGCTATGGCAACGAGCGATTTGGATGGCCTCTGCGCATCGTCATGGCCGGGCTTGACCCTGCTGGATTCACATATCGCGTCATACGCGGGCTTGACCGGCGTATCCATCCATCTTCGGAAGAGTCGAGGATGCGAAAATGCAAGGTGCGTCGGCATATGCGATAATCCTGCGCCTGCGGCGGGGGCGACATTGAGCGCGTGGCGCCGTCTATTGCTTCCGGGCAGACTGCGTTTGAGGGATAAGGACCCACCATGATCCGCTGCTTTCTCGATCGGCTCTACCTTTTCTCCGGCTACCTCGCGGGAGTTTTCCTCGTCGCAATCTTCGTGCTGATGATGTTGCTTTCAGCCGGCCGTCCGCTCGGCATCAATATTCCGGCCGGCGACGACTTCATCTCCTGGTGCATGGCGGCAACGGCCTTCCTCGGGCTCGCCCACACGTTCAGGCATGGCGAGATGATCCGCGTCGGTCTTCTGATCGATCGCCTCACCGACAATGTCCGCCATGTCGTGGAGATCGCGGCGCTCCTGGTCGGCGCCGGCTTCATCGGCTTTTTCGCCCTGCATGCCACGATCATGACCTGGCAGTCGTGGAAATTTTCCGACATTTCGCAAGGCGTGATCGCGGTGCCGCTGTGGATTCCGCAGCTCGGCTACTGCGGCGGCCTCGTGATTCTGTTCATCGCCTTTGTGGACGAGCTGGTCCATGTGCTGCGCGGCTTTCCGCCGCGCTACGAATTGCCGAAACCGGAGAGTCCGGAGGAAATCGTCGAGCGAGCCATGCAGAGCGGGGTCTGACGTGGAGCTTCTTTCCATCGCCGCGCTTCTGCTCGGGCTGCTTGCGCTGCTGCTCGGCGCCGGCGTCTGGATTGCCGTCGCGCTGTTGGCGACGGGATGGGCCGGCATGCAGTTCGCGGGCGGCGGCATTCCCGCAGGCAGCGTGCTGGCGACCACGGTGTGGGGCAACAGCGCGTCGTGGTCGCTCGCAGCCTTGCCGCTCTTCATATGGATGGGCGAAATTCTGTTCCGCACGCGGTTGTCGGAGGAAATGTTCCGCGGATTTGCGCCGTGGCTGAACTGGCTGCCGGGCCGGCTCATGCACGTCAATGTGCTCGCCTGCGGCGTGTTCGGCTCGGTCTCCGGGTCATCGGCCGCGACCTGCGCCACGGTTGCCAAGATCGCCCTGCCCGAACTGAAGAAGCGCGGGTACGACGAAGGCTTGAGCCTCGGCTCGCTGGCCGGCGCGGGCACGCTGGGCATTCTGATTCCGCCGTCGATTACCATGGTGGTGTACGCCGTGCAGGCCAACGTCTCCATCATTCAGGTTTTCCTCGCGGGATTTCTGCCGGGCCTGCTGGTGATGGTGCTTTATTCCGGTTACATCGCGGCTTGGTCGCTTGCCCATCCGGCGCGCACGCCGCCCGCCGATCCGCCGATGAACCTTCGCCGGCGCCTCGCGGAATCGCTCAATCTTGTGCCCTGCCTGCTGCTGATCGCTTTCGTGTTTCTGTCGCTGCTGATGGGCTGGGCGACAGCGACGGAATGCGCAGCCTGGGGCGTGCTGGGGTCGCTGGCGATCGCGTGGTGGCAAGGCGCGCTGACCTGGCCCGCCTTCTGGGCAAGCGTCATGGGCGCAACGCGGGTCAATTGCATGATCCTGCTGATCCTGGCGGGCGCCTCCTACATGGGCACGTCGATGGCCTATACCGGGATTCCATTGGCGCTCGCGACCAGGGTGAACGGTCTTCAGCTCAGCCCTTATTCGCTGATCGCGGCGCTCACCATCATGTACATCGTGCTCGGCACGGCGCTGGACGGCATTTCGATGATCGTGCTGACCACCGCCATCGTCATTCCAATGGTGAAGCAGGCGGGCTTCGATCTCGTCTGGTTCGGTATTTTCCTGGTGCTGGTCGTGGAAATGGCGGAAGTCTCGCCGCCCGTCGGCTTCAACCTGTTCGTCCTGCAGACCATGAGCGGCAAGGATTCCAACACGGTCGCCAAGGCGGCGCTGCCGTTCTTCTTTTTGCTCGTTGCCGCGGTGGCTATCATCACGGTGTTTCCCGGTATCGTGATGGTGCTGCCGCGGATCGCGTTCCCCGGCTAGAGAGAGGTGTTGTCATGTTCAAGCTTGTAAAAACGTGCGCAATGGCTGCCTGCGTCGCCGCACTTGCCGTTCCCGCAATGGCGCAGACAAGATGGAATCTTCCCGCGGCCTATCCGGCGGACAATCCGCATTCGGTGAACCTGACCGCGTTCGCCAAGGACGTCGCCGACTCGACCGCCGGCAGGCTGCAAATCACCGTGCATGCCGCCGCGTCGCTGTTCAAGGCGCCGGAAATCAAGCGCGCGGTCGCAACCGGCCAAGCCCAGGCGGGCGAGGTCCTGATCTCACTGCATGAGAACGAAGACCCGATGTTCGGCATCGACGTGGTCCCGTTCATGGCGACCAGCTATCCGGCGGCCAAGAAGCTGTGGCTGGCGTCGAAGCCCGCGGTCGGGAAGAGGCTCGCATCGCAAGGCCTGCTGCTGCTGTTCGCGGTGCCGTGGGGTCCGCAGGGCATTTATGCCAAGAAGGACCTCAATACCATGGAGGACATGAAGGGCCTGAAGTGGCGCGCCTATAATGTCGGCACCTCGCGCATCGCCGAACTTGTCGGCGCACAGCCCGTCACCATCCAGGCGGCGGAATTGCCGCAGGCGCTCGCCACCGGCGTCGTCAACGCGTTCATGACCTCGGGCTCGACCGGCTACGACAGCAAGGCCTGGGAGACCATGACGCACTTCTACGATACGCAGGCCTGGATCCCGAAGAACGTCACCTTCGTGAACAAGGCGGCTTTCGATTCGCTGGACGAGCCGACCCGGGACGCGATCCTGAAAGCGGCGGCGGTCGCCGAAGAACGCGGCTGGAAACTCGCGGAAGAAAAGGCGAAGTGGTATCTCGAACAGCTTGCAGCCAACAAGATGAAGGTGCTTCCACCGCCCCCCGCGCTGAAGGCCGGCCTTGAGAAAATCGGCGAGCAGTTGACCGCCGACTGGTCGAAAAAGGCCGGTCCCGACGGCGAAGCCGTGATTGCCGCATACAGGAAGTAAGCGCCGTCAATGCGTGGGGCGGATTAGGCGCATAGAACCGCAGCCCGCCACAGTGAGTCGCAACCTGACGGCTCGCCCTCGAATGACGACGCCTAATGCATTGCCGTCGAATCGAGCTGGTTCTGGATGCTCTTGAAATGATCGAGCCGCTCGATGGCGCGGTCGAGCTCGGAGCCTTCCTTCTCGGCGAGCTTCTCTTCCATGCCGGAAATCTTGTCGGCGAACGCGGCCTTGTCGAGTTCGTCCAGCGAGGTCGCGACATCGGCGAGCACCGTGAGGCCCTTATCGGAAACTTCCGCAAGGCCGCCGAGCACGATGATCCTTTGGTGCGTGCCGCCGGCGGTCACGGTGAGAATTCCCGGCCGGATCGCCGCCACTACCGGAGCGTGGCCTGCGAGCACGCCGAAATCGCCCTCGACGCCGGGGATATCGACCTGGTCGACTTCGCCGGAGAAGGCGAGTTTTTCCGGCGACACGAGTTCGAAGTGGAAGGTGGCCATGGGCTCGGTCTCTGTTGTTGTCACCCGCGGGCTTGACCCGCGGGTCCATCCCTCAAAACGCATTTTCGACGGATTGCCGGGTCAGGCCCGGCAATGACGATCCATCCTACGCCGCTTCCGCAGCCAGCTTCTTGCCCTTTTCGACCGCCTCTTCAATGGTGCCGACCATGTAGAAGGCGGCTTCCGGCAGGTGATCGTACTTGCCTTCGCAGATGGCGCGGAAACCCTTGATGGTGTCGGCAAGGTCGACGAACTTGCCCGGCGATCCGGTAAAGATTTCGGCGACGAAGAACGGCTGCGACAGGAAGCGCTCGATCTTGCGCGCGCGCGCCACCGCGATCTTGTCCTCTTCCGACAATTCGTCCATGCCGAGAATGGCGATGATGTCCTGCAGCGACTTGTAGCGCTGCAATACCTGCTGAACCATGCGCGCGGTCTGATAATGCTCCTCGCCGACGACGAGCGGCGACAGCATGCGCGAGGTCGAGTCGAGCGGATCGACCGCGGGATAAATGCCCTTCTCGGAAATCGCGCGGTTCAGCACCGTGGTGGCGTCCAGATGCGCGAACGAGGTGGCGGGCGCAGGATCGGTCAAGTCGTCGGCAGGCACGTAGATCGCCTGCACCGACGTAATCGACCCCTTGTGCGTGGTGGTGATGCGCTCCTGCAGCGCGCCCATGTCGGTAGCGAGCGTCGGCTGATACCCCACCGCGGAGGGGATGCGGCCGAGCAGCGCCGACACTTCGGAGCCTGCTTGGGTGAAGCGGAATATGTTGTCGACGAAGAACAGCACGTCCTGGCCCTGATCGCGGAAATGCTCGGCGACGGTGAGGCCGGTCAGGCCGACGCGGGCGCGGGCGCCCGGCGGCTCGTTCATCTGGCCGTAGACCAGCGCGCATTTCGAGCCTTCGCCGCCGCCCTTCTTGTTGACGCCGGATTCGATGAACTCGTGATAGAGGTCGTTGCCTTCACGGGTGCGCTCGCCGACGCCGGCGAACACCGAATAGCCGCCGTGGGCCTTGGCGACGTTGTTGATCAGTTCCTGGATCAGCACGGTCTTGCCGACGCCGGCGCCGCCGAACAGGCCGATCTTGCCCCCCTTGGCGTAGGGCGCGAGCAGGTCGACGACCTTGATGCCGGTGACGAGAATTTCCGCTTCGGTGGACTGGTCGGTATAGACCGGCGCTTCCTGATGGATTGCGCGCATGTCTTCGGCGGCCACCGGCCCCTGTTCGTCGACCGGCTCGCCGATCACGTTCATGATGCGGCCGAGCGTGCCGGCGCCGACGGGAACGCGGATCGGCGCGCCGGTGTCGGTGACTTCGCCGCCGCGCACCAGGCCCTCGGTGGTGTCCATCGCAATGGTGCGCACCGTGGACTCGCCGAGATGCTGGGCGACTTCCAGCACCAGACGGTTGTTGCCGTTCCTGGTTTCGATCGCGTTCAGAATCGCGGGCAGATGTCCCTCGAACTGCACGTCGACGACGGCGCCGATGACCTGCGTGATGCGTCCGGTCTGGTTGGCCGGACCGCCAAGCACCGCAGAACCGCCTTTAATGGATCCTTCGTTCAACGACATATGACACCTCGAGTTCTAGTCATTCAGCAAACCGTTAGATAACGGTCAGTTTGACGGGAATGTTGCCCCTGGTCGCCTTCGAATACGGGCAGACCGTGTGGGCTTCGTCCGCCGCCGCCTGGACCTTGTCCCGGTCGGCGCCGGGAATTGAAATTTTCAGCTCCGCGGCGAGGTTGAACCCGCCCTCGGTATTCAGCGTCACCTCGCAGGTCACTTTCGCCGCCTGCGCATCGATGCCGTGCTTCTTGGCGATCAGCATCAAGGCCTGGCAGTAGCAGGACGACCAGCCCAGCGCGAACAGCTGCTCGGGATTGTGGCCGTCGCCGGCGCCGCCGAGATCCTTTGGAAAAGCCATCGCCAGCCCGAGCACGCCGTTTTCGAGAACCGCGCGGCCGTTGCGTCCGCCCGACGTCGTCGCCTTGGTGACATATGCCATCGCTGGTCTCCTCAGATAGCCTCGGCACCGGAGATGATTTCGATCAGCTCCTTGGTGATCATCGCCTGCCGGGTCCGGTTGTAGATCAGGGTCTGCTTGCGGATCATGTCGCCGGCATTGCGGGTGGCGTTATCCATCGCGCTCATCTGCGCGCCGTAGAACGACGCGTTGTTTTCGAGCAGCGCGCGGAAAATCTGCACCGCCAGATTGCGCGGCAGCAGCCCGCCGAGAATTTCATCTTCCTCCGGCTCATACTCATAGGACGTTGCCGGGCCGGCATTCGGCGCCGGCGCTTCGACCACCAGCGGAATGACCTGCTGCGCGGTCGGAACCTGCGCGATGACCGACTTGAAGCGCGAATAGAACAGCGTGCAGACGTCGAACTCGCCGGCCTCGAACCGCGCGATCACTTTCGCGGCGATGTCCTCGGCGTTGACGAAGCCGAGCTGCCGCACCGCGCGCAGGTCGACGTGTTCGACGATCTGCTTCTCGAAGTTGCGGCGCAACTGCTCGTACCCCTTGCGGCCGACGCAGAAGAACTTGACTTCCTTGCCCTGGTTCATCAGCGACAGCGCGCGCTCGCGAGCCAGGCGCACGATCGAGGAATTGAACGCGCCGGAAAGGCCGCGCTCCCCGGTGCAGACCAGCAGCAGGTGGACCTGGTCCCGGCCGGTGCCGGCGAGCAGCACCGGCGCCCCGGGAGAACCCGCCGCCGCACTGGCGATATTCGAAATCACCGCGTCCATCCGCTCGGCATAGGGACGCGCCGCCTCCGCAGCATTCTGCGCCCGGCGCAGTTTCGACGCCGCGACCATCTGCATGGCCTTGGTGATCTTCTGCGTCGCCTTGGTGGAGGCGATGCGGACGCGCATGTCTTTGAGTGAGGCCATGATCTGATGACGGACGACGGACGACCGACGACGGAGGAAGACGGATCCTCACACGCCTACGTTTCCCGGCCCCTGTCCTCCATTGTCTGTTGTCTGTTGCGCGATTAAGCAAACGACTTCGCGTAGCCCTCGACCACGGTCTTGAGCTTGGCGGCGGTGTCGTCGGAAAGATCGCGGCTGTCGCGGATGGCGTTGAGGATGTCGACGTTCTTGCCGCGCAGCAGCGACAGCAGACCGTCCTCGAATGCGCGCACCTTGGCAACCGGAAGCGCATCGAGATAGCCGTTGACGCCGGCGTAGATCGCCACGACCTGCTCTTCCATCTTCAGCGGCGAGAACTGCGGCTGCTTCAAAAGCTCGGTCAGGCGCGAGCCGCGATTGAGCAGGCGCTGCGTCGAGGCGTCGAGGTCGGAGCCGAATTGCGCGAACGCGGCCATTTCGCGGTACTGCGCGAGCTCGCCCTTGATCTTGCCGGCGACCTTCTTCATCGCCTTTGTCTGCGCCGCCGAGCCGACGCGCGACACCGACAGGCCGACGTTCACCGCGGGACGAATGCCCTGGAAGAACAGATCGGTTTCGAGGAATATCTGGCCGTCGGTGATCGAGATCACGTTGGTCGGGATATAGGCCGACACGTCGTTGGCCTGGGTTTCGATGATCGGCAGCGCCGTCAGCGAGCCCGAGCCCTGCTCGTCGTTGAGCTTGGCGGCGCGCTCGAGCAGGCGCGAATGCAGATAGAACACGTCGCCGGGATAGGCTTCGCGGCCGGGCGGGCGGCGCAGCAGCAGCGACATCTGGCGATAGGCCACCGCCTGCTTCGACAGATCGTCATAGATGATGACGGCGTGCATGCCGTTGTCGCGGAAATATTCGCCCATGGTGCAGCCGGTGAACGGCGCGATGTACTGCATCGGCGCCGGATCGGATGCGGTCGCGGCGACGATGATGGAATATTCGAGCGCGCCCTGCTCTTCCAGCACCTTGACGAACTGCGCCACGGTCGAGCGCTTCTGGCCGATGGCGACGTAAACGCAATAGAGCTTGATCTTCTCGTCGCCGGTGGCGTTGAGCGGCTTCTGGTTCAGGATGGCGTCGAGCGCGATCGCGGTCTTGCCGGTCTGGCGGTCGCCGATGATCAGTTCGCGCTGGCCGCGGCCGATCGGGATCAGCGCATCGATGGCCTTGAGGCCGGTCGCCATCGGCTCGTTCACCGATTTGCGCGGAATGATGCCGGGCGCCTTGACGTCGACGCGCTTGCGTTCGGTGGCCTGGATCGGGCCCTTGCCGTCGATCGGATTGCCGAGCGCGTCGACCACGCGGCCGAGCAGGCCCTTGCCGACCGGGGTGTCGACGATGGCGCGGGTGCGCTTGACGGTCTGGCCTTCCTTGATCTCGCGGTCGGCGCCGAAGATCACGATGCCGACATTGTCGGTTTCGAGATTCAGCGCCATGCCGCGGGTGCCGTTCTCGAACTCGACCATTTCGCCGGCCTGGACGTTGTCGAGGCCGTAGACGCGGGCAATGCCGTCGCCGACGGACAGCACCTGTCCGACTTCGGAAACCTCAGCCTCCTGGCCGAAATTCTTGATCTGGTCCTTGAGGATCGCGGAAATTTCCGCGGCGCGGATGTCCATCAGCCTGCCTCTTTCATCGCGTGCTTGATCGAATTGAGTTTGGTGCGAAGCGAACTATCCACCATGCGGCTGCCGAGCTTGACCACAAGCCCGCCGATGATGGAAGGATCGACTTTTACGTTGAGCGCGACGTCCTTGCCCGTTACCGATTTCAGCGCGGCCTTCAGGGCGTCGAGATGCTTGTCGCTGAGCGTTTCGGCGACGGTGACGTCGGCCGTGGCTTCGCCCTTGAATTTGGCCACCAGCGCGCGGAACGCGCGGATGACGTCGGCCACCGCGAACAGCCGGCGGTTGGCGGTGAGAACCTTCAGGAAGTTTGCGCTGATGCCGCCGATTTCGGCCTTCGCGAGCACCGCCGCCAGCGCCTTGGACTGGGCATCCGCCGAAAAAACCGGGCTGCGCACCAGCCTCGAAAGCTCCGGACTGTCCGCCAGCATGGTACTGAACCTGTCGAGATCGGCCTTGACGGCGTCGACGGATTTTTCGTCGCGGGCGAGTTCGAACAGGGCCGTTGCGTAACGACCGGACACTCCCGAAACCGACGGATCTTCTGCTGCCACGAGCGCGCTCTTTGTGCTGTCAAACGCCAAGGAAAAAGCCGTCGCCACAATGCGGCGCTGGAGCGGCCCAAGCCCTTGGAATTCAAGCGGGACTTCGATTTTCGACCCGTACGTGACGTACCGGCAACCTTAAAATCGCGGCTTTGCTAACATAGCATGCGCGCAGGTGCAACATGACGGTGCGGCCGGCGATGCCTTGTCGCAGCCAAGGCGACGAATGTGAGAAAAGCCGGCAGACCATCTGCTGCGGGACAACCAATCCAGTCGGTCCGCTGACCGACATTGTCGGACCGCCGAGCGGTGTGTTTGCTTGTTCCGGCATCGAGCGCATACATCCCATGCGCTTGCTGCAGGAACCGCACAACTCACGGCCGCCGTTTCATCTCGCGCGTTACTTGCTGAATGCTGCGCACGGAGCCCGATGACTTGCTTCTACAGTTCTCTTGTGTAAACCGAAGTATAGATTTCGTTAATAAAACGTAACTGAATCGTACCCAGCCAATTGCCGATTCGATCACAAGATATTTCTTCTTCGAGTGGAACGAAATTCCCGCCAAGTTTACGCCTCATTGACCGATCAACGGTCGTCCCGCAAATGGGACGGGGGTTCCACTTGCCACATATGTGGCAATACTATCTGAGGGACTTGGTATATGCTGAAATTCAAGAAGGCGGCGCCGGGAAATGGTGGCCGGTCGCGCATGGCGATTGCCCTGTTCGCTGGAACTCTTTTGCTCGGCGGGAGCATCACCGCAGCCTCCGCCAAATCGCACCGGCATCAGCATCGCCACCACCATCACCACGCCCATCACGCCAGCCATTCGTCCTGGCGCGGTGCCAATGCCTCGTTCGGCGGCGGTTCCGGCCGCAGCTTCTCGGGCATGGCCTCCTATTACGGCAATGAATCCGGCAGCAAGACCGCCTCCGGGGCGCGCTTCAACCAGAGCGCCATGACCTGCGCCCACCGCTCGCTGCCGTTCGGCACCAGGCTCCGCGTCACCCATGGCGGCCGCAGCGTCGTCGTCACCGTCAACGACCGCGGCCCCTTCATTCGCGGTCGCGTCCTCGACCTCTCCACCGGCGCCGCCCGCGCCGTCGGCCTGACCAGCCGCGGCGTCGGCCGGGTTGTGGCGGAGGTGGTTTCCTGAGCAAGAATAGTAAGCGTTGCGTCTAGGCGGCCGCGGGATCTTCCCGCAGACGCAAAGAGCCTGCCGTCGTAAATGACGGCGGGCTTTTTTGTGCGTCATTCCGGGATGCGCCTGTTGGCGCAGGCCCGGAATCCATACACGCCGTCGTGGTTATGGAGTCCGGGCTCGCGCTTCGCGCGCCCGGAATGACGGATGTCCGGAGTCACAAAAAACTCTGCGGATCGACATCCACCTCGAGCTTGAGATTGCCCCTGGTCTTCGGTCCCGCCGCCAGCCATTCACGCAGATATTGCGACAGGTCCACGCCCCGCGCGGACTTCACCAATAGCCGAAAGCGGTAGCGGCCCTTGATCACCGCCAGCGGCGCTTCGGCGGGGCCCAGCACCTGGATGCGCGGGTCGATCGGCGCGATGGCGGCGAGCTTGCGTGCATAGCCTTCCGCCGAGGGACGATCGCCGGCGGAGATGACCAGGCTCGCCAGCCGGCCGAACGGCGGGTAGCCGGCGCGTTCGCGCGCCTCGATCTCGCTGGCGTAAAACGCTTCGCGGTCGCAGGCCACCAGCGCCTTCATCACCGGATGCTCCGGCTGATGGGTCTGCAGATAGCCGACGCCGCGGCCCTGCTCGCGTCCGGCGCGGCCGACCACCTGGTTGAGCAGTTGAAACGTGCGTTCGGCCGCGCGCGGATCGCCATTGCTCAAGCCGAGGTCGGCATCGACCACGCCGACCAGGTTGAGGCGCGGAAAATTATGACCCTTGGCCACAAGCTGGGTGCCGATGATGATATCGACGCGGCCTGCCGCAATCTCGTTCAGCTCCGAGCGCATGGTCTCGATCGAGATGATCAGGTCGCTCGACAGCACCATGGTGCGCGCATCCGGAAACAGCGCGACGGCCTCTTCCTGCAGGCGCTCGACGCCCGGACCGACGGCCACCAGCGACTGTTCCGCCGCGCAGTGCGGACAGGCGTTTGGGCGCGGCATCGAGAAGCCGCAATGATGGCAGACCAGGCGCTGGCGAAAGCGATGGTCCACCAGCCATGCATCGCAGATGGTGCAGGCGAAGCGGTGCCCGCAGGCCCGGCACAGCGTCAGCGGCGCGTAGCCGCGGCGATTGAGGAACAGCAGCGCCTGCTCGCGCCGCTCCACCGCAATTCTGATCTCCTCGGCCAACCGCGGCGAGATGAAGCGTCCGCGCGGCGGCGCCTCGCGGCGCAGGTCGATCGCCTCGATATGGGGCATGTGCTGGCCGCCGAACCGCGACGGCAGCACCACCCGCTGATAGCGGCCCTTGCGCGCGTTGACCTCGGTCTCCACCGACGGCGTCGCCGACGCCAGCACGACCGGAATCTTCGCGATGCTGGCGCGCACCACCGCCATGTCGCGGGCGTGGTAATGCGCGCCCTCGTCCTGCTTGTAGGCCTGGTCGTGCTCCTCATCAACCACGATCAGCCCGAGGTCGGCATAAGGCATGAACAGCGCGGACCGCGCGCCCGCCACCACACTCGCCTCGCCCGCCGAGATTGCCGCCCAGTTGCGCGCGCGGGTGCGCGGCGTCAGTTCGGAATGCCATTCCAGCGGCCGCACCCCGAAGCGCCGGGCAAAACGGTCGAGGAATTGTCCGGTCAGTGCAATCTCCGGCATCAGGATCAGCGCCTGCCTGCCGCGCCGGAGGACTTCCGCGACCGCCTCGAAATAAACTTCGGTCTTGCCGGAGCCGGTGACGCCGTCGAGCAGCGCCACATGAAAGCTGCCATTGGCCGCCAGCGCCCGCATCGCGTCCACCGCGGTGCGCTGCTGGCGCGAAAAAACCGGCAACGCGAATGACGGATCGGGCGGCGGCGGCGCCAGCGCCGATGGCATCGGCTCCGTGGCCAGCGTGCCCTCGTCGACCAGGCCGTCGATCACGCCGGCGCTGACGCCGGCCTCCTTCGCGGCTTCCGATTTTCCGTGCAGCAGCCGGTCCGACAGAATTTCGATCAGCCGCCGCCGCGCCGGCGTCATCCGCGGCGGCGGCGGGCCCGCCAGCCGCACCCCCATCCGCACCCGCTCGGGGCCGAGATGCTCGCCCATCCGCAGCGTCATCCGCAGCACCATGCCGCGCGCCGACAGCGTGTAATTGGCGACCCAGTCGACGAGCTTGCGCAGTTCGTCGCGGAGCGGTGGCACATCGAGCTTTTCACTGACATTCTTGAGGCGGTTGTGCAGGCGCGGATCGGGATCGGCGTTGTCGGCCCACACCACCGCGATCACCTCGCGCGGCCCCAGCGGCACGCACACCACGTCGCCCGGCGCCAGTTCCATGCCGCGCGGCACCCGGTAGGAATAGGCCTGGTTCAACGCCACCGGCACCAGCACATCGACCACGCGCGCGGCCGGCAATGCAGGTGGCGTGTCGGTGCGCGCGGCGTGGTCCATTGTGAGAATCAGGCTCGGAACGAGGGCCGGGCTAACTTAAGGTCGCGCGCGGCGCGGGGCCAGCGACACCGGCGTGTGGCCGAGGCGAATTCGCGTGGTTCATCAAAGATAAACCAGCGCGATGTGATAGTATCGGCCGTTCGCTGCTGCTTTAAGAGCCATGGCCAAACCTGTTCCGTCCGTTCAACCGATCGAACTCGCCTGCGCTGCCGAGGATCTCGCGCTGCAGACGGCGCGGTGGCTTGCCCATCTGCGCGCCGAGCGGCGGCTGTCGCCGAAGACGCTCGAAGCCTATGCCCGCGATGTCCGCCAGTGTCTGCAGTTTCTCGGCGGCCATTGGGGCATGCTGGTGACGCTGCCGCGCTTTGCGGCGCTTGAAGCCAGCGACGTCAGGGCCTTCATGGCGATGCGGCGTGCCGACGACATCGGCGGACGTTCGCTGATGCGGGCGCTGGCGGGACTGCGCTCGTTCGGACGTTTCCTCGAGCAGGAAGGCAAGGGCCGGGTCGGCGCGCTCTCGGCAATTCGCGCGCCAAAAGTCGGCAAGAGCCTGCCGAAGCCGATCCAGGTCGCCGCCGCCAAGCGCTTCACCGATGCCGACGAGCGCGCCGGCGAAGATCGCGAGCCGTGGATCTTTGCGCGCGACGCCGCCGTGATGGCGCTGCTGTACGGCTCCGGCCTGCGCATTTCCGAAGCGCTTGGGTTGAAGCGCCGCGACGTGCCCGTCCCTGGTGCTGGCGACGTGGTGATCGTGACCGGCAAAGGCAACAAGACGCGCATGGTGCCGGTGCTGCAGAACGTGCTCGCGCTGATTCAGGATTACGCCGCGATGTGCCCGCATCCGCTTCCGGCGGAGGGACCGGTCTTCGTCGGCGCGCGCGGCGGGCCGCTCCGGGCCCGAATCATCCAGCTCACCATGGAACGGCTGCGCGGCGCGCTCGGCCTGCCCGACAGCGCGACACCGCACGCGCTGCGGCATTCCTTTGCAACGCACCTGCTGAGCCGCGGCGGCGACCTGCGCGCAATCCAGGAACTGCTCGGCCACGCCTCGCTCTCGACCACGCAAATCTATA
The DNA here is from genome assembly GCF_964252615.1 of uncultured Bradyrhizobium sp. Lineage (NCBI taxonomy): Bacteria > Pseudomonadati > Pseudomonadota > Alphaproteobacteria > Hyphomicrobiales > Nitrobacteraceae > Bradyrhizobium > uncultured Bradyrhizobium sp. The sequence continues at coordinate 1,150 of NZ_CAXUNQ010000055.1, read as the reverse complement.
CCGGCATCGATACCGAACGGCTGTTCGAGGTGTACAAAACAGCGCATCCGCGGGCGTGAGCTTCCAGCCCTGGGGCGCAATAGCGCAGCGTATCGCGCCGCGTCCGCATCCGCATCCGCATCCGCGTTGCGGATTACGCCGCGCTCATCCGTGCTGCAGACGTCACTCCTTGCAATGACGGGCGCCACATTCCGCTTGCACGGAACGGGCCCATCGGCCAATGCTCGCGTGACTTTCGCCGGGAGGGAATCATGGGCGCACATGAGAGCTTGGAGCACGCCGAACATGCCGAGCATGCCTCCGGCTCCAACAAGAAAATCGCCCTGCTGATTGCCGTGATCGCGCTGTTTCTCGCGTTTTCGGAGACGCTGGGCAAGGGCGCCCAGACCGAGGCGCTCGGCAAGAATGTGGAAGCCTCGAATCTCTGGGCCTTCTTCCAGGCCAAGAGCATCCGCCGCACCGTGGTTCAAGCGACCTCTGATCAGGCCAAATTGAGCCTCGGGGTGATGGGCGACGATGCCGCCAAAGCCGCGCTGCAAAAGCAAATTGAGGAGTGGGGCAAGACCGCGGCGCGTTACCGCTCAGAACCGGAAACCGGCGAAGGCTCGGAGCAATTGGCAGAGCGCGCCAAGCACGCCGAGCACGAGCGCGACCTCGCGCTGGCGAAATACCATCATTACGAGGTAGCCTCGGCCGCGTTCCAGATCGGGATCGTGCTGGCGTCGGCCACCATCATCACCGGCATGGCGGCACTGGCCTGGATATCCGGCGTGCTGGCGATCGTTGGCATCGCCTTTACCGCGATCGGGCTGTTCGCGCCGCATGCGGTGCATCTGATGTAGCCCGTGCTCCGGATGCTGCGCAGCGGGGCAGCGAAACTCATGCCTCGTCATGCGCGGGCTCGATCCGCGCAGGGTTCGTCCCGGCCATCCACGTCTGTGCTCCACATCGGAAAGAAGACGTGGATGCCCGGCACAAGGCCGGGCATGACGGCGTGGTCTACGTCATGCGCGGCACAAGCCAGGCATGACAGCGCGGTCTACGTCATGCCTGGTACAAGGCCGGGCAGCGCTTCAACGTCATGGCCGGGCTCGTCCCGGCCATCCACGTCTGTGCTCCACATCAGAAAGAAAGACGTGGATGCCCGGCA
>NZ_CAXUNQ010000054.1:0-30247 GCF_964252615.1 uncultured Bradyrhizobium sp. | reverse complement strand
ACGATGCGTACAATCTCGCGATGAAGCGTGGCGCCTACGATCAGGTCGGCCGAGTGGAGCGTTTGGCGCATTGGATTGATGAGCGAAGGGCTTCGCGAAGCTGATCTTAACTATCAGCTTCGGCGAAGTAGAGCCGCCTCCGCCACCGAATGCAGGGTGTGGGCTGAGAGGTGTCACCCCCTCGTTAGATTAGCTCTTCGCAGAACCGCCGGAGGCCCGGATCAATCATCTTCAAGAAGTTTTCGCTACCCCTGAGAGCTCGGATAAACGCATCTGACGATGTAATTAGCTTTTGGGCGAGCCAAACATCTGGCTTGACAGGAGCCGTGCCGTAAACTTCCTGATGCACGCGATCAAAAAATGTTCTTTGTCGCTTGGTCATCATCCTAGGAACAAATTTCCGAAATTTATCTAAAAGCATTGCGTCGGAAAGATCTCCTATCTTTTGAAAATTCCCCCGGAGATCCAGTTTCGTGACAACAACCGACATGGTTACTGGCTCTTGCCGGCTTGTACCTAAACCCGAGAGAACACCTCCAGCAATTTGGTCGGCTTCAAGAAACGAAAGCGTTAGAAAATCCGGAAGGTGACCATGGCGGAAACCGAGACCTGATACATGGAGCGAACTTCCTAAGAGATGCCAATGTCCTCTTACAATCAAGTTGCGACCTACGACTGTCGCGAAACGGACCCGTGATTTTCCTTCCGCTGGATGGACAAGCAACAGTTCTTGGCAGGGGTTGCCATGCTCAGATTCCACTCGAAAAATCGCATAGGCTCCTGCGCGACGATCCACCTCCTTGTTGCGTAATGCCGGGTCTTGTCCTGCCGTTCGCTGGTATCGTCCTTCACGACCTACCGTCAACATATCCGAGCATATATTTTGAAATATAGATGCCGAACGGTTCTTACTTGTTGGATGACTGTAAAAATATTCCGCTAAAATAAGCACCGTCGGTAAATGTGCTTCTACCGCGGCGCTATGGCGGTAGCCTGTCCAGGTGTCTGCCGAAAGGGACGCCTCTCGACTGCTTACGACTGCCCATTTTTGAATGGCATCAATCAGGCTGTTGATGTCGCGGGGTCGGGGGAAGAGCGCTAACTGAAGATTTCGGAGAAGCTCACTTACAAGGACGGTCATAATAAGATCACACCTAACTTACCTATTTTCGGATGCAAATTTGACATTAATCAACTGAAATTATCTATCTTGCGCAGGATTACAACTTACAGTATGATTGTGGATAACTCATTTTTTGTACGGTCGCGTATCTTTCGTTCAATGTGGGAGCCGCGTCTAGTAGCTCATTCGACAGGAGTCGGCCGTGACCGTCCATGTTTATGAACCAGCCGCGACGCAGCAGAAAATTGACCAATCGGCGCAGCAGTCTAGAGATGATCGAGAAACGCGTTACGGATATAGGCTCGCCGCGATAGGCCTCACAGTAGCAATTACGACGATGACGGCTTGTTATGTGGCCGAGCGCGGCAAGACACATTATCAGGGACCATCAAGCGACGCGTCGAATGTGCGTTTAATCCCCTTTTGAGTCCGGCGGGTCCCGCCCCGAAATCCAAAATAAGATCATTGCCCCTATCGCTATGATGGCAGCGGACGCGGCTGTGACCTTTAGCCGTTGCGCCGTGTAACGTTCCGGCGCCAACGCGAGCGTCAACAGTAAGGTCCAAACCGCCAGCGTATAGTGGTAGGGGATGACGCGCCCAGGGTTGTCGCGCTTGATAGCAAGCACGATGAAAAACGCAGATAATCCCGCGAATGTACCCGCACCCGCCAAGTTCCATCCGTCCCAAAATTCAGCCCAATGCCAAAAGCTTGGTCGATAGTTTCGATGTCGGACTACTTCCTCAAACCATTGCGGGATTTTGAGTTCGATTAGAATAAGAAGAAAGAGGGCCGCGAATGTAAACATCAGCGCAAGTCGAGCGCCCGCTTGTGTTTCGCTTGGGCTTTTCCGCTGAACAGCCCTTCCAAGAATCACCCATGCTGCGTGGCAAATTGTGGCTCCCACCGCAAAAGCGGTGCCCCAAGAAAGCGCCAACTGGTCTTGTCCGCTCCACCAACCGTAGATGCTCGGCGCTGTTGCCGCGAGAAACATAAAAAACACAACCGGAAGAACGGCGATTTGAACCGTTTCCGGATTGGCTTGAAAATCCACAAACATTACAAGGAGCGGCATCATCGCTGCGATGACAAGGACATCATCGATCGATCGGGAGGCAAAGGCCAGCCCGTAGAATAGAATCGCTAGTATAAACATTCCCAGCCACCACCAAAATGGCCAGCAGACAAGAATAAGAACGGAAAAAGTCCGCTCCGCGCACAAAAATATGACCCACAAAACGCCTGCGGCGATCAAGGTTCGAAACGCCATTATGATGGTTACATAGTTATCATCGACCAGCAATTTCGTCAGATGACTTGATACGGTAAAAAAAATAACCGAGACGAGCGCAAAGGCTGCGGCCGTCGTTCGAGTCGATAACATTGATAATCATCCCCGCCCCAATAATTCGCTTAGATAAACAAAAAAAACGGATAACACAATTTTTAATTGAACTTTTCCCGGGCGTCGTAAACCTTTTGCGCCGCACCATCTAATCTGTTCGCAATCAAGGCCGCCAGTCGTCTCGTATCGTCCGTTGTTTTGCACGAAAGACATTTCCATGTTCGAAGCTTGTCTACCAACAGAATAAAGTGAAATTGATTTGAACAAAGCGACGGTCTTCACCTGCCGTTGCTCATGCCCTCTGATGCCCGCGCCAATAACGCAGGAAGGGCAGGCGCATGTGAAGAACGGAACGAAGAAGGATACGATAGAGGCCGAGGTAAAGTCGGTCCCGCTCAGTCGGCTGAAGAAATCGCCGCGCAACGCGCGCCAGGTCGCGCACACCGCCGCAGAAATCGCAGCCCTTGCCGCCAGCATCAAGGCGCACGGGTTGCTGCAGAATCCCGTGGTCGAGCCGGAATTCGATAAGCGCAAGAAGCCGACCGGTTATTTTCTTGTCACCGCCGGGGAAGGGCGGCGCCTGGCGCTGCTGCTGCTCGTGAAGCAGGGCGTTTTAAAGCCGTCCCACGCCGTGCCCTGCACCATCGATACCGATCACGACCCGTTCGAGATTAGCCTCGCCGAGAACGCAGTGCGGGCTCGCATGAATCCGGCCGATGAGTTTGAGGCCTTTCACAATTTGCATGTGCGAAAAGGGCTTAGCGCCGAAGATATCGCCGGGCGGTTCGGCGTGACACCCGCCGTTGTTCGGCAGCGGCTCAAGCTCGCTGCCGTGCATCCGGCGTTGATCGAGGTTTACCGCAGTGGCGGCATGAGCCTTGAGCAGCTGACCGCCTTTGCGATCACCGACGATACCGAAGCGCAGACCCGCGTCTGGGGCGAGCTTGGGGATCGCACGAGCCGCAGGGACATTCTCTCGGCGCTGACCGAGGCCCATCTACCCGCCAGCGATCCACGCGCCGCTTTTGTCAGCATCGAGGCTTACCGGGCCGCCGGAGGTGCGATTGTCCAGGATCTGTTCGAGGCGGAAGGGCAGGGCTACTTCGCCGATGCCGCGCTGGTGATGCGCCTTGCCTCGGAAAAGCTGGGAGCTATCGCCGATGCGATTAAGGGTGAAGGCTGGAAGTGGATCGAAATCATGCCTCGGCTCGATTACGCGGCCGTGGCGCAATTCCGGCGCGTTTATCCCAAGCCCAAGGACCTGTCAGAGGAGGATCAACAGCGGCTTGAGGCGCTGGAAGCCGAATATGAATCGCTCGAATATGACGTTGATGACGAAGCGGCCGAAGCCATCACTCGCCTCGAAGAGGAGATCGCCGCGCTGCAGGGCGAGCCGGTTTACGAAACCGAGGCCGTGGGTCGCTCCGGCTGTATCGTCAGCCTCGATTTTAACGGCACGCCGCGGATCGAGCGCGGGTTGGTCCGCCCGGAAGACGACGTCAAGGACGCGAAGCCGGGGCGCGCGGCTCGCGCCAAGGACGAACCCGCGCCGCTTTCCGAAAAGCTTATCGCCGAACTGACGGCTTCGAAGACTATGGCCTTGCGTGCCGCGCTGGGCGACAATCCCGACGTCGCCCTGACCGCCGTGACCCACGCGCTTGCCCTGCAGGCCTGCTTTCGCGGGGCGGCCGGGCTGACCTGCATTGACGTTCACGCCCGCAGCCCGAACCTCGAGGCGATCCTGCCCGCCATCGAGACTGCCCCGGCCACCCAGACCGTGACCAAGCGCCACGAGGCGTTGTTGAAGGCGCTGCCCGATGACCCGGCCGCGCTCTGGGAGCATCTCGCGCATGAGACGCCGGAGAGCCGCCTTGCGCTAATGGCGCATTGCCTGGCCTTCTCTGTCGATGCCGTGCAGCGGCCGGGCCCGTATGCAAGTGAACCCAAGGATGCCGATCAGCTTGCGCAGGCGCTTGGTCTCGACATGGCATCGCACTGGCGTCCGACCGCCACAAATTATCTGGGACGCGTCTCGAAAGAGCGCATTCTGCAGGCGGTCGCCGAAGGCGTCTCGAAGGAGGCAGCCGACAACCTCGCAACCCTACCCAAAGCCGCCATGGCCGATACCGCCGAGGCGCGGCTTGCCGAGACCCGATGGTTGCCAGAGCTGCTGCGCAGATCCGAACCCGAGCCGGAAGCGGAGGCAGAGCAGTCCGGCGGGAAACGCCCAAGGCAGCGCCGCGCTGCAAGAAGCGCCGCGCCGACGCCGCGTTGACACTCCTCATAGCGCATTCGCGGTCCCATAGCGGCTGCTGGCCGCTGCTATTGATTGAGAGTTTGCGGGTCATACGTATGAGTTCCGCACGGAGTTGGCCGCCGGGACGGCCGACGCAGCAACCATGCGATATGAGGATGAGTATCCTCATTGCAGTGGGAGATCAAACTCGTGAAGAATATCCTCATTTTCGCGGACGGCACGGGAAACGAAGGCGGCCTGCTACCGGATGAGAGCCGCACGAACGTCTACAAGCTCTATCGCGCGACACGAACAGGTCCCGAGGCGATCATCGATCCCCGAAAGCAGCTTGCCTTTTACATTCCAGGGATCGGCACGCCGATGCCTCGACACAACTCGCTGCTGGATCGCACTAAAGAAACAGCTCGGCAAATGTTCGGCTTTGGGCTGACGAAGAAGATCATCGATTGCTATGTCGCTATCTTGGGCGTTTGGGAGCCCGGCGACCGAATCTACTTGTTCGGTTTCAGCCGAGGCGCTTATACGGTCCGCTGTCTGTCCCACGTGCTGGAGGTTTGCGGAATCCCGACGAAGGAGCCGGGCCGGGAGACGCTGAACCTTGACCCCACGTCGCTCCGGAAAGTCGCCACAGATGCCGTGCGCTGTCTGTATACGTTCGGAATGCCAATCACGGATGATAAGAGGCTTGGCACAAGGCTCGCTGAATTTCGATCATCCTACCAGCCCCTCACTGGGCCGGAGGCCGGCTCCTGTGCATTCTTCGTCGGGATTTGGGATGCGGTAGCCGCGATCGGATGGCAGCGCTTCTTTCCGGATTGGGCTTACGATCGGCATTTTTCCAATGACGTGCGCTATGCCCGTCATCTCCAGTCGATCGACGAGGGCCGGAATGATTTCAAGCGGGTGCCGTGGGGAGGCAGCGGGACCGTTCTATGGCCAGACCGTGAAAACGAGCCGGAGCAGTTTGGCCAAATCTGGTTTGCCGGCAATCATGCCGACATCGGCGGAAGCTATCCTGAAAACGAATCGCGATTGTCCGATATCACCCTGCAATGGATGGTCGATTTTATTACGACCAAAATACCGGAGGCTTGGCGCGTCATCGTCGACCCGAGCCTGCTCAAACTTTACCCGTCGAGCGACGGTATGATGCACGACGAGTGCATGGTGGGTGTCGGCGGCACGAGGCTGCACTGGCACAAGTCCGTGCGCGACGTATCCGACACGGCAACGCTGCACGAAACGGTATACGAGCGGCTCGCGATGCCGACAGTCCGGAATTTCACCAGTTATGGGCCCTACCGACCGGCGGCGCTTCAAAATCATCAAAAAGCCAAGACGTTTTTCGCTCAGCCAGGCGTATCACCCGGGCCGAATTAGTCGGGAGCCTGGCGGTTCAGCGCCCGCGCGATGACGGCCTCCGAGACTTTGCGCGCCAGGGTCAGGCCGGTCAGCGTCGGGTTGACCGAGCCGACGGTGACGAACAGCGACTGGTCCGCGCAGTAGGCGTTCGCCACATGATGAAACCGCCCGTTGGTGTCGGTGACCGAGCGTGCCGGGTCGCTGCCCATCCACAACGTGCCGCTCTCATGGTAGGTCGATCCGAGCGCGTCCCGCTGCGGCGGCGACATCTCGATGTCGGCCGGGTTGCCGTTGGCGAGGCCCTGCGCCAGCGCCACCATGCAGGCTTCCATCCGAGTTGCGAGCTCCTCTTCTTCCGCCGAGACCGTAAACTGGACATAGGCCCGGGGCATGCCGAACTCATCGCTCTCGAATGGGCTAAGATCGATCCAGCGGCCCGCGGCATTCGGCACCGGCGTGTTCTTATCGCCGAAGAGTTCGGAGGCGCCACGGAAGGCGAAGGAGACCCAGCCCGACTGCTGCATCGCCAGCAACGTGTCGAGCTGGTCGATATCGGGGATCATCGCGTAGAGCAGGGCGTCGGAATTGCCGCCCTGGTCGGCCGAGGCCGTGACCTGGATCTGGAATTTGCCGCGCGGCGTGCGGCCCCGCACCAGCAGCGCCCCCGTCTGCAACAAGGCCGGCAGCGCGTTCTGCGGCTCGAGCGCCGCGCGCCGTACCTTGAAATACATGTTGCTGCGGATGTGGGAGATCAGATTCCGTCCCATCCGCTCCGGTTGTCCATCGGCGCCGTGGGTCGGGAACGAAAGCAGCGCAAGGCGCGTCGATTCAATCATGCCGGCGGCAAGGATCACCGCGCAGGCCGGGCTGACCGCGAGGCTTTGTCTCACGCCATTGACCGAGGCCTCGATCGCGGTCACGACGCCGTTCTGAAAGGCAAGGCGCGTCACATGCGCGTTCGGCACGACAAACAGGCGGCGCGTGGCATCGCCTTGCGATGCGGCCTCGCGCACGGCGTCGATCAACACGGTCACGCTGCTGTATTTGTCGAAGGCGAACAATCCCGAGGCGGGCGAGCGGCCCTGTACCGCAAGCGGCGGGTCCTGGATGCTCGTGACATCGGGTAGGTTGCCCTGCATCGCGGAAAAGCGCTGCTTCAAGAGATCGAATAGCGGCCCTTCGATGAAATCCGTCGTCTCGGCCACGCCCACCTGCCGCTCCAGCGTCGGATAGTGCTGACCGAGATACTGCGCTACCGAGGGCGGCCATGACGGAAGGTCGTCGGCCTCTAGCCGGGGACACCAGCCGCCCCAGTAGAGCGACTTGCCGCCGACGCAGTAGGCCTGTCCCACAAACGCGACATTGCTGCGCCAAGGCGTTCCCCAGACCAGCTCGCGCGGCGTGCCGTTATCTGTCGAAGGCAATACCGCCGAAGGAACGTTGAGACCGGGCCGGGGGAGATTCTGCACATGGGTCGGAAGAAGGAAGGGTCCCGCCTCCAGCACCAGCACCCGTAAGGGCCGGCCCCCAGCGGAACGGGCAATCTTGTCGGCGCAGTAGCCGCCGAACATGCCCGCGCCGATGATCACGGCATCGAACGGTGCGCCGCCGTTGTTGACCGCCTCGTCCCACGTATTGCAGGTGAAGCGTCCCAGCACGTCCAGCGCCAGCGTCGTTCGCTGCACATCCGGCGGCGGCTGGATGGGATCAAAGCTGTCCGCCAGGCGATGAAGAGGCATGGCGCACTCCGGTGGAACCTCTCACAATCTCAAAGCGCATTCTTCATCAAATGCCCTTCCTCGCAAGCGCAAATCCAATGCATGTTCGGTGGGCGTACCATCCTTCCATAGGTTTTGGGGGCGACCTTCCTCGCTCCGCTCGTCAGGCACGGCTCTATCCTGCCGCAAGGGCGGCAGGGCCGAGCCGCCTGAAGGCGTCTCGGCCCTTCGGGTGACGATCCTCGCCCAAACGGGCTGTCGCCCGCTTACTTCCTGGGGAGACCCCAGCAAAGGCAAGGGACAGGCCCTAAAGGGTTTTGGCTCCCCGCGGCGCAGGCGCAACGGCGATGCGAAGACGCATCGGCGTTCGCCGCGCCGGTGCCCCCAAAAAAGTCGCAAGCGACTTCCGAACCCTTGCCTGCGCTTCCCCCTTCAATGGCTGTCCATTGGTTTTATGCGCAGCTTCGCTCGCGCACTAAAACCAAAGACGAAAGGAAACAAACATGGAGACGTATCATCTGGCAATAAAATCTCAATTCGGGATCGCGTTCACAACCGTGGAGGCGGAATCGCCCGACGATGCCATCGCACGCGCGCGAAAGATCGAGGAACTGGAATTCTCGCTCTACACGCTCCAGCACGACATCTGCGCCGTCGAAGTCTTTGCCGACGATCCTGATCGAACCGAACTCAAGGAATGGCGCATCACGCCCCATCCCGGTTATCCCGAGCAATGGCAAACCTACTGGCTCATGGTCGAGATGTGGCAGCACATGAAGCGCGGCAGCGTGTTCGAAGCTTTGCGCTGCCTGCGCGGCGCGATCAGCCTTGTCTCGTAGAGGTGCGCGATGCGACTCATCCCCGACGATCTGCGCACGCGCCTTCGCACCAACGGCCAGTTCAATGAAACGCGCCGCAACAACGGCGAGAAGGAAATCGACTTCATGCCGCTGGTCAAACTGTTCGATCCCTGCGGCGCCGCGACATGGCTCTTGAGCGAAATCGATCCCCACGATCCCGATATCGCCTTCGGCCTTTGCGACCTCGTCATGGGGTTTCCGGAACTGGGTTATGTCAGCCTTTCGGAGATCGAAAGCGTAAAGGGGCCGCTCGGCATCGGCATCGAGCGTGAGGAAGGCTTCCGGGCCACCAAGACCCTGCAGGCCTATGCCGACGAGGCGCGGCTGCATCAGCGCATCATCGCGTGAGGGAGGGAACCATGAAAGCCTTCCGCAGCATCAGGGACGAAATGCGCGAAGCCATGGCCGCCTCGACGCAGCCCACCCCCGGCGGCACCGTCTCGCCCATGCAGGTGAGCCGCCCGGGCCGCCGCGCCGCGGCAGAAGAGGAGGACGATGGAGACGCGTGGCGGGCCGACCCGTGGATGGAGGCCGCCTTCGAAGGCCTGACCCATGCCAGCGAGACCGGCGAGCCCTTCGCCCTCATCCCCTGCACCATGAACGGAAACGCCTCGGTGGTTATCGCCCTCATACACCGGCAAGGACGCCAGACCCACGTCATGCCGCTGTTCCTCGCCTGCCAGCCATGGATGAAATTCGGGCCGCCCCGGGACGAACCGGAGGAATAACAACTCGCGGCGGCACCCAGGATGGGTGCATGGCGCATAGGGACGAACCTTGGTCTCCGGCTCGGTCCTCGGTTCAGGAGAGGGCGGCGCAAGCCAAATAGGCGCACTTATGGGATGGGCAAAAATCTCAGTAATTTCAATGTGGAATCTCAGCGGCTGCCCGAGCGTTTCGGCCGCGTTGAGGGGACCAAATTTGCCATGGTTCGCTTGTGGCGAAAGCACCAAACGTGCAACGCGCTGTATAGGCCGGGATCGACGCGCCGAAGGTCAGCTTGGGTCAGGCCACGGCGCACATGAGCGCCATAAACCCGTTCGAAGAATTTTAGCGGAGATTCACTTTTGTCCGGGCGGCTGAGATATGGCTCGGGCTTGGACAAGAACCGGTACCCGCCGGGCTTAGAGTTCCGAACGTAGCTGAGACGTTCGTCGATATTCGTTTTGAGGTCGCGGAGCAGGGACAGGGTTTTCCGCTTAGGGCGCTGGTAGTCAAAGGTCAGCGCATCAAGCAGACCTTCGAGGCCTTGCATTTGGACGACATCCGAGGCGCCCCGGCGCTGCCAAGCCGTCAGTTTGATGGCTACCATGGCGACCGCGAGCGTAAAGAGATCGGAGGAGCGGTCTCGGGCGGCACGGATCAGGCCGGCTTGCGTCTCCCGCGGCAATGGCAGATTGCTCTCTGCTCCGGCCGGAGCAGTCATGAGTGACCAGAACACCTCGTGCTGCGCTTGAAGGGCCGCCTCGATATCCGGTTGGGTAATCGGAGGCAGATCGGCGATCCGTTCCCGTACCTGAACAAGCCAATCAAAGAAAACTCCCAAATCTTTCGAGAGGTTTTCTCCCTCGGCCAGTTGAACCTTGGCCGGTGGCGGTTGCGTGTTAGCCATCCGGACTTCTCCCAATAGCGTGCTGAAAGTGAATGTAATCCGGGGCGCTGTCTCTCTTACCGCATCACTGCATTACTTGGCTTCGCAGCCACCAAAGAAGTGTACGCCATGATAGCCGCGCCCTTGAAAAATTTATTTGAAAAAAACGCTCGTATTGCGCGGTTCACCCGTCCCGGTGTGTGCTTGTTGATCGCAACTATCCGGAGATCCTCATGAATGCAGTCGTAAAAGTTTCCAAGCATCTGATCCCTTTCGAACGCATCGCCTTGGTCGAACCCTTTGTCATGCCGGAAGAGCCGCCGTTCGCATCGACCAAGGACTTCAAGGCACGAATTCTTCTTCTCGACAAAATGTCCGTACTCACCGAGGAGACGCCCGAGGCTCTGGCCGAGGTGAACGGTTTCAATATGATCATGCCTGACCGCGTGGCAACCAGTCCTGCGGTGCAGTTCGGGGTGGAAGCCTTCGCACCCGTAGAAAATTTCCAACCGTCTAAGCCGTATCAGTCCCGCCTCACATGGCGCGATGCCGATGGCAACGCACAGAGCAAGCTCTTACTTGCCGATCCCGATGTTGTGTTGGCCATCGCGGTAAGGGGAGAACCAGCGATTGCCGGCCAGGCGCCGACGACCGCAGGCAAACAGGTTCGCAATAAGCGGCCGCGAACGGGGCGTCGCCGGCAATTTCGCAAAGCAAGCGCCGAACTCACCTAACAGTTTTGAGTAGGAGTGGGGGCGATGGCCCTGCATGTGAAACGGCGGCGCAAGCGCCGTCACGACCGGCAGCCGCCGCTCGCAACTACGCGATCGAGTGGCCGCGCAGGCAGCGGCGCGCTGACGGCCGAATTCCTAGATGAAACAATTAGCGAGTGGCAGCCTTATTCGCGCCGGCCGCTAACGCGCGAAGACGCGCGTGAGATCATTTATAACGTTACAGGTTTCATGAATGTATTGCTGCGATGGGAGCGCGCGGCGCGACAAAATACGGCAACAATTAAGAGCAGTCGTTCGGAATGTGGAATGAACGACTCTCGCGAAGAATTCAATTGAACAAGGCTTCGTCATCGATATGATTCGTTTCGAATGAAACGGAAGCCATTGCTATGAACGCGATCGACAGGAATTCAGACATTCAGCTTCGTCGGAAGGCGGTTGCCTATGCGCGCGTTTCTTCCAAGGAGCAGGAGAAGGAGGGCTTTTCCATCGACGCACAGAAAAAACTCGTCGGTGAATACGCGGCAGATAAGGGGTTCAAGATCGAAGCCGAGTTTATCGATGTGGAAACCGCAAAGCAGGCGGGCCGTGCCAACTTCGAGGAGATGATCAAGCTGCTCCGGCGCAGTCCCTCAATTCGCGTCGTCCTAGTCGAAAAGACCGACCGCCTTTACCGCAATTTTCGGGACTACGTTATTCTCGAAGAACTCGATATCGAGATTCACCTCGTGAAGGAGGGGGAAGTCCTGTCGAAGGACTCGCGCTCGGCCACGAAATTCATGCACGGCATTAAAGTGCTGATGGCCAAGAATTATGTGGACAACCTTTCGGAGGAAGCCAGAAAGGGAATGCAAGAGAAGGCGGAACAAGGGATTTGGCCGACCGTCGCTCCGATCGGTTACCGCAACGTGGTGGGACCGAACGGAAAAAGAATTATCGAGGTTGATGAGAAGGCGGCTCCCATCGTTGCGCACATGTTCGGCTGGTACGCGAGCGGCACTCTGTCAGTGAAACGCTTGGCTGCAAAAGTGTCGGACGCGGGCCTCCTTCATCCTCGTACTGGGAAACATATCTCGGCTGCAACGCTTCATGCGATGCTACGGCACCGGATTTACACCGGCGAGTTCGAGTGGCGCGGACGTCGGTATAAGGGCAAGCATCAACCCATCATCACCCACGAACTCTTTGACCGGGTGCAAGGCGTTCTCGACGGACGCCACTCCAGGAAGTCGAAGAAGGCCAAAAAGGAATTTGCCTTTTCTGGCCTGATGTCCTGCGGTCATTGCGGCTGTGCGATGGTCGGGGAGATCAAAAAGAAGCGTTATACCTACTACCACTGCAGCGGATTCAAGGGAAAATGCGGCGAGCCCTACGTCCGGGAAGAAGTCATTGAAGAGCGGTTTTATGACCTGTTGGGGCGCACGAAATTGCCGCCGGAGCGCCTGAACTGGCTCACAAAAGCGCTAACCGACAGCCATATCGACGAGCAGAAAGAGCATGCGGAAGCCGTTGGCCGTCTTAAGGCTGAATACGAGGGCCTTCAGAAGCGAGTCCACGCACTTTATACTGACAAGCTCGACGGCAGGATCGACCGTGACGTGTTTGACACGTTTGCCGCCGAGTGCCGTACTAAGCAGGATGCTTGCCTGCGGGCGATTGAGCGGCATCAGGCCGCCGACGAGAGTTACATGCAGGAGGGTGTGCGCTTGCTCGAATTGGCAGGCGGAGCTCAGAAATTGTTCAGGCAGCAAAACGCGGCCGAGAAGCGCGAGCTTCTGGATTTTGTACTATCGAACTCGGTCTGGAAGGAGGGCAGGCTGACTGCTACCTTTCGAAAACCATTTGATATGATTGCGGAAACCGCATTGCTTACTGCCGCCGCAGATGCCGACGGAGGCGATTTCTCGGCAGGGCATATGGTTTGGCTCCCCGGGCCGGATTCGAACCAGCGACCAACCGGTTAACAGCCGGTTGCTCTACCACTGAGCTACCAGGGAACAGAGCGAAACAGTTTTCGCAACGCGCAGCGTATAACAAAGCGATCGAGGCTTGCAAAGCGGGAAATGGGGCTTCGGCGGCGGTTCTGAACTGGGCGAAAAGCCGCTGTGGCGGAGCGATACGCTGCGCCTGACGCCGAATGGAGCGGCGTTCGGCCACTGCAGCAAGCCAGGCAGAAAATCCGATCGGGTCATGAACCGGACGCCAAAACGTCTTATTCCGGGATAAGGTTGCTGTGCCGGTTCGATTCTGGAGGTGATTTGATGCCAACCATTGATTTCGGTCGAACCGACCCGTCGATCGCTCCAAGCGATGCGCCGGGGATGAGTGATGACGAATGCCTTGTCCGGCTTGCGCAGGCGGTTAAGGAACATGACGCCGGACAGCTCGACGAAGTCGCGCGGCTGATCGGCCGGCTGGCCGTACCGATCGAATAAAACAGTACCGTGGCGCCCGGCGGCTCACGCCGCCGTGTCGCGTTTCGGCGAGCCTTGCATCGAGCAAGCCTTGCATCAAGCAAGCCTTGCATCAAGCATGGCACTGTCCTAGGTCCTCCTCGCGAGGAACTTCATCGATTAGGGATCGCCAATGTCCGACTTTTCGACCGCGCGCCAGAAAATGGTCGATGGTCAGGTGCGCCCGAGCGACGTCACAGACGTGCGGATCATCGACGCGATGCTCACCGTGCCGCGCGAGGCGTTTGTCCCTGAAAGCAAGCGCGCGCTGGCCTACCTCGACCTCGACCTCGATGTCAGTGAAGCGGGTGAGGCCAAGCGCTTCCTGATCAAACCGGTGGTGATCGCAAGGCTGCTGCAGGCCGCCGAAATCAGGGATAGCGACCGCGTGCTGGTGGTCGGTTGCGCGAGCGGATATGCGGCGGCGGTGGTGGCGAAACTGGCAGGCCGCGTGACGGCTACCGAAAGCGACGGTACGCTGGCTGCGACGGCAGGCGACGTGCTGGCCGAGCTGGGGTTAGGAAATGTCACGGTCCGGAACGCCGCGGCGGCCGAGGGGGATGAAGCCAGCGCACCCTACGACGTGATCGTTCTTGCCGGGGCGACCGAGATCATTCCGAATCGGCTCTACCGGCAGCTCGCGGATGGCGGGCGGCTGGTCGGCGTTTTTGCCATGAGCAGGCCGCAGCGAGCGATGATCGTCACGCATTCCCACGCCGATTTTGGCGACCGTGTACTTTTCAATGCGGCGGTGCCAATTCTGCCCGGACTGGAACGGCCAGCGGCGTTCGTTTTCTAACGTAAACACTCGATAGTTCATTCCAGATTCCAGGTGTGGCCTAGATGCCCCATCTCAAGAGTTTCCACAGCGATCTGCCGCCAGGGGTTCCGTCACCTTGGCCCGCAGAATAAGGTGAGGCGGGAAATCGACTCCGGTCGAAGCAAATAATCCGGCGGGCGCTGCCGAGCCGGAGAGGCGTCATGGATGGATTACTTGAGAATGGCTGGCGTAAGGGTCGTTGCCGGAGTCGCGGCCGCAGTCTTTTTGTCGGCGAATATGGGCGTTGCTCCCGTATTGGCCGATACGATCGACGCAGCGCTGGTGCGCGCCTACCAGAACAATCCACAACTCAATGCGCAGCGCGCGCAGGTTCGTTTCACCGACGAAAACGTGCCGCAGGCGCTGTCGGGTTATCGTCCGCGCGTTGCGATCACCGCCAGCGCCGGCACGCAATATATTGACACGCAGACCACGTCGGGCGGTAACGCCAACAATCTGGTCAAGACCGATTTCCACGGTGTCAATGCGCCACGCAGTATCGGCGCGACGGCGACGCAGACCCTCTTCAACGGCTTCCAGACCGCGAATCGGACGCGCGCCGCCGAGGGGCAGGTCTCCGGCGCGCGCGAAGGATTGCGGGTTCTCGAGCAGAACGTGCTGCTCTCCGCCGCCACGATCTACATGGACTATCTGCGCGATTCCGCGATCGTCGAGGTTCAGCGCAGCAACGTTCGCGTTCTTGAGCAGACCTTGAAACAGACTCGCGACCGCTTCAACGTCGGCGAAGTGACGCGCACCGACGTCGCGCAGTCGGAGGCCCAATTGGCCGCAGGGCGCACCCAGCTGCTCACCGCCGAATCGAACCTCGTCACCACCAGAGCTAATTTTCGCCGCATCATCGGTAACGAACCCGAGGCACTTGCACCGGGTTCTCCCGTGGACCGGTTTCTGCCGGGCACGCTGCCCGGCGCCGTCGATCTGGGGCTGACCGAAAATCCTAACGTCACCGCTGCGATGTTCGGCATCGACGTCAGCTTCCTTCAAGTGAAAGTGAATGAAGGCGCGTTGCTTCCGACCGTTACCCTGCAGGGCTCGGTGCAGCAATCCTACGAACAGACGCTGACCGTGTACCGTACCTTCGGCGCTTCCGCCGTCGCGCAGCTTTCCGTGCCGGTTTATCAAGGCGGCGCGGAATATTCGCTGATCCGGCAGTCCAAGGAGAATCTCGCGCAGCAGCGCCTCGCCCTCGAACAGATTCGCGACCAGACCCGCGCCAGCGTCGTGCAGGCCTGGGGCCAACTGGTCGCGGGCAAGGCGCAGGTCGCCTCCGCGCAATCCCAGGTCTCCGCATCGGAAATCGCACTCAACGGCGTGCGTGAGGAAGCCAAGGCCGGGCAGCGCACGACGCTGGACGTGCTGAACGCACAACAGGCGCTGGTCAATGCGCGGGTGGCGCTCGTCACCGCGCAGCACGATCGCGTCGTCGCGTCCTACGCGGTTTTGAACGCGGTCGGACGGTTGGCGCCGCAAGTGCTCGGACTTAAAACGACCGTCTATGATCCGAGCGTGCATTATCATCAGGTCCGCGACAGCTGGGTCGGCGTGCGCATCCCTGACGGCCGATAGCGCGGACTTGAGCGGGAACCTTGAAAAGCTGCCTCACAGCGCTTGGGTTGCAATCAATTGTCGCCATGACGTAGCCTTGTCGAGGGGCGCAAAGCGATTCGTGCCGGATCGACTTTGAAGTCGCGATACGTCGGGCCTTGAGCGAGGACGGGATCATCCCGACCGACCCGGCGGCGCTTGATCTGGGGACAAGTGGGGCTGGCGGAAGCAAAACTCCCCGGTCTGCAATCGGGAACAACAAACCCTGCTCCGCTTGGTGTAAAACGCTGACGAGGGCGTTGAATATGTGGAGTCGGAAATGACGCAGCCTGCGAAGGTCCAGGAACCCTCGATGGAGGAGATTCTGGCGTCGATCCGGCGTATCATCGCCGACGACGAAGCGAAACCGGCCGAGAAGGGGGCGAGGCCGGCCGAATCGCCGAAAACTGAAGCCGCAACTGCTGCGGGATCTGCGACCAGGCCGATCATGACCGATATTCCGCCCTCTGCCCTTGTTCCGATGTCGACACCGGCAAAGGCCGGGTCGCCGGTGCAGGCGCCAACGCAGGCGCCGGGCGCGGCCAATAGCCAGGACGACATCGACGCCATGCTGGCCGGGCTTGATGCTGCGACCTCCGAAGCGGAGGTCAGGCCGCCGCTGCCGGATGGCGACGTATTCGAACTCACGGACGAGATGGCGTTGCCAGACCCGCAGCCGGCGCCGTTCCGCAGGGTCGAGCCGGACGACGACCTGGAATTCAGCGAGGCCGTCGCCGCCGGCACGCCGCGCCGTGCCCAGCATCAGCCCGCGTTTGAACCGCCGCCATTCTACGAAAGTCCGGCCGCGCCGTCGCCTCAGCAGATATTGTCGCGCTCGACGGTATCGGCGGTCGAGTCGGCCTTCAACACGCTCGCCAACACGGTGTTGAGCAACAACGCACGGACACTTGAGGATCTGGTCAAGGAAATGTTACGGCCGATGCTGAAATCCTGGCTCGACGACAATTTGCCCGGCCTGGTCGAGCGCATCGTCAAGGCGGAAATCGAGCGGGTTTCCCGCGGCCGCTAGCGGCAACGATCCAGACGCGGCGCCCGCAGCGGTTATCGATCATCGTACTGGTTTATCGGCACGGGGGGGCGTGATTTGCCGTGTTGACTCGGCGCGTCGTGGCGGCTTTCTAGCGCTGGCCCTCTTTCCCGCTTGCGGAGGGAGGCGAAGAAACCACTTCAACCGAATTCTATCACGCTCCCGTGCCCATGATCGAGAAGACCTACCAACCCGCCGAAATCGAAACCCGAATGTCCCGCGTCTGGGAGGACGCCGGCGCGTTCAAGGCCGGCCGCCCCGAGCGCCGCGACGCAAAGCCGTTTACCATCGTGATCCCGCCGCCGAACGTGACGGGCTCGCTGCATATGGGTCACGCGCTCAACAACACGCTGCAGGACATCCTGTGCCGGTTCGAGCGCATGCGCGGCCGCGACGTGCTGTGGCAGCCCGGCACCGACCATGCGGGCATCGCTACCCAGATGGTGGTCGAACGGCAGTTGACGGAGCGGCAGCAGCCCGGTCGCCGCGAGATGGGCCGTGTGAACTTTCTGGAACGCGTCTGGCAATGGAAAGCCGAAAGCGGCGGCGTCATCGTCAACCAGTTGAAACGGCTGGGCGCCTCCTGCGACTGGTCGCGCGAACGGTTTACCATGGACGAAGGCCTGTCACGCGCCGTCGTCAAGGTATTCGTGGCGCTTCACCGCGAAGGCCTGATCTATAAAGACAAGCGCCTGGTGAACTGGGATCCGGCGCTACTGACCGCGATCTCCGATCTCGAGGTGCAGCAAATCGAAGTCAAGGGCCACCTGTGGTACCTGCGCTATCCGCTGGAAGGAAAAACGTTCAACCCTGACGATCCGGCAACCTTTATTGTCGTCGCCACCACGCGGCCCGAGACCATGCTTGGCGACACCGCGGTCGCGGTGCATCCCGACGACGAGCGCTACGCGGACCTCGTCGGCAGGCACGTGATCCTGCCGCTGGTCGGCCGCAGGATTCCCATCGTGGCGGACGAATACTCCGATCCGGCAAAAGGCTCAGGCGCGGTCAAGATCACCCCGGCGCATGACTTCAACGATTTCGAGGTCGGCCGGCGGCACGACCTGCCACAGATCAGCGTACTCGATCGGGAGGCTCGGCTGGTTCTTGCCGGCAACGAAGATTATCTGCGCGGGCTGCCGGAAGGATCGTCGCAGCTTGCGGAAGAGTTCAATGGCGTCGAGCGCTTTGCCGCGCGGAAGCGCATGGTCATCCGACTGGAGGATTTCGGCTTTCTGGAGAAGATCGAGCCGAACACCCACATGGTGCCGCATGGCGACCGCTCCGGCGCGGTGATCGAACCGTATCTGACCGACCAGTGGTATGTCGACGCCAGGACCATGGCGCAACCGGCTATCGCCGCGGTGCGCAGCGGGGCGACCTCGTTCGTGCCCAAGAATTGGGAAAAGACCTATTTCGAATGGATGGAAAACATCGAGCCCTGGTGCATCTCGCGTCAGCTCTGGTGGGGTCATCAGATCCCGGCATGGTACGGGCCGGACGGCAAGGTATTCGTCGCCGAGACCGAGGACGAGGCCGTCGGCAACGCGCTCGGCTATTATGCCGAGCAGGAGGTCATCACGCCGGAGCAGGGGCGGGAGATGGCGCTCGATCCTGTAAAGCGGTCGGGCTTCATCATCCGCGACGAAGACGTGCTGGATACCTGGTTCTCCTCCGCGCTGTGGCCGTTCTCGACGCTGGGATGGCCTGAGGACAGCAGAGACCTCGCGCGCCATTATCCGACCGACGTACTCGTCACCGGCTTCGACATCATCTTCTTCTGGGTGGCCCGGATGATGATGATGGGGCTTCATTTCATGAAGGATGTGCCGTTCCCGACCGTCTACATCCACGCCCTCGTCCGCGACGAGAAGGGCGCCAAGATGTCGAAGTCGAAAGGCAACGTCATCGACCCGCTTCATCTGATCGACGACTACGGCGCCGACGCGCTGCGGTTCACATTGGCGGCGATGGCGGCGCAGGGCCGCGACATCAAGCTCGCCGGGAGCCGCGTCGAGGGTTACCGCAATTTCGCAACCAAGCTGTGGAATGCGTGCCGCTTTGCCGAGATGAACGGCTGCGTGCTGCCGCCGGATTTCGATCCGAGAAAAGCGACCGAAACCCTCAACCGCTGGATCGCGCACGAAACCTCGGGCGCTACCCGCGATATTACCGAAGCCATCGAAGCCTATCGTTTCAACGATGCGGCGGGCGCGGCCTACCGCTTTGTCTGGAACGTCTATTGCGACTGGTATCTGGAACTCGCCAAGCCGGTTCTGATGGGTGAGGAGAGCGCCGCCAAGACCGAAACCCGCGCCATGGTGGCGTGGGCGCGTGACGAAATCCTCAAGCTGCTGCATCCGTTCATGCCCTTCATCACCGAAGAACTATGGGCGGTGACGGCTTCGAAGGCCGTCTCTTGTTCTTCCTCTCCAATCCTTCCCCTCAAGGAGGCAGAGGGCAGACCGTTACTCGCCTTGACGGAATGGCCCGACCATCAGGGCCTGGATGATGACGCCGCCGAAACCGAGATCGGCTGGGTGGTCGATCTGGTCACCGCCATCCGTTCGGTACGCGCAGAGATGAACATTGCGCCATCGACGCTGACGCCGCTGGTGTTGGCGGGGACCTCCATGGAAACACAGTCGCGCGCGCAGCGCTGGAGCGATGTGGTCAAGCGCCTCGCCCGTCTCGCCGGGATATCCTTCGTCGATCGCGCGCCGGAGGGTGCCGTGCATTTGCTGGTGCGCGGAGACGTCGCCGCATTGCCGCTCAAGGGGGTGATCGATTTTTCCGCAGAGAAAGCGCGGCTCGATAAGGAACTGGCCAAAGCCGCGGCCGATATCAAGCGTGTCGATGCAAAGCTCGCCAACGAGAAATTCATCGCCAACGCGCCGGAAGAGATCATCGAGGAAGAAAAGGAAAAGCGCGAGGCGGCCGTTGCACGGCACGCAAAAATTCTTGAGGCGCTGGAGCGGCTGAACAATGCGGCATGAAAAGGACGGCTCGTTACCTTAAAGAAGAGGCCATTTGGAATGCTGTCGCGCGCACACAACAGTTGAGGTTAATGCGACCGGTCAAAGACATTTCCATGCGGCGGGATGCCGCATCTTTTCACCATGTCCGCCCCCGCGCTTCAGAACGGCTTGCTGAGGAATTTTGAGCCTTGCAGCCCGTATCGCCACGGCAAGTCGACCGCCTTGGTGATGCCGATTCGCACTCCCGCCGCGACCACGGATTTGCCTATCCGCGCATGCAGCGCGAATGGCGGGGCATCGAGCGGTAGTCCATTGTGGGCATCGCTAATTCCAAGCGCTTCCGTCAGTTTGCCGGGTCCCGAACACAGCGACCGCTCGTCGTGCAATCCGCGCCGCCGCCGCATCGCCGGGACGCCATGGGTCGGCTCGATTGCCCGGATCAGTACCGCGCTCGCAGAACCCTGTTTTTCGCAGACGAAATTCACGCACCAGTGGATGCCATAGGAGCGATAGACATAAACAAAACCGGGAGGACCGAACATCACCATATTGCGCTTGGTCGGGCCCCGGAACGAATGCGCAGCAGGATCGGTGTGATGATAGGCCTCGACCTCGACGATGACGCCGCCGACGCCATTGACCAGCAGTGTCGCGCCGATCAGTTCGGGCGCGACCGCATGCACGCTGCGCGCAAAGAACGCGCGCGTCAGCGGCTTGCCCAGCTTGTGCTCGGTTGACATGGAGTTTTGAGCCATCCCCGCCGATATGCTAAGACTGGACGCAGAGCAAGGCAGCCGGTTGCGGTTCCGCTTGAAGCGCACTAGCTAAGCTGCTCCCAGAACGGACACTTCATGGTCGTTGTCGTCGATACCATCTCAGCCACGCAGTTGCGCCCGCGCCATCCTGAAAAGGTGAACCGGCCGGATGCGCTGTCGCCACCGAAACCGGACTGGATCCGGGTACGGGCGCCGAATACGCGCGGTTACGCCGACACTCGGAGCATCGTCAAGGAAAACGGCCTCGTCACCGTATGTGAGGAGGCCGGCTGTCCGAATATCGGCGAGTGCTGGGACAAGAAGCACGCCACCTTCATGATTATGGGTGACACTTGCACCCGCGCCTGCGCCTTTTGCAACGTCAAGACCGGGATGCCCGCGGCGCTCGATGCGTCGGAACCGGATCACGTCGCGGAAGCCACGTTCAAGCTCGGTCTCGCCCATATCGTGATCACTTCCGTGGATCGCGACGACCTTGCCGACGGCGGGGCCGGGCATTTTGCGAAAGTTATCGGCGCGATCCGCGCGCGCTGTCCGACCACCACCATTGAAATCCTGACGCCGGACTTCTTGCGCAAGGATGGCGCGCTTGAGGTCGTGGTGGCTGCAAAACCTGACGTGTTCAATCACAATCTCGAAACCGTGCCGTCGCGCTATCTCACCGTGCGGCCGGGCGCGCGCTATTTCCATTCCATCCGGCTGTTGCAACGGGTGAAGGAGATCGATCCCACTATCTTCACCAAGTCCGGGATCATGGTGGGCTTGGGCGAAGAGCGCGGCGAGGTGCTGCAGATGATGGACGACCTGCGCTCGGCGGAGGTGGATTTCCTCACCATCGGCCAGTATCTGCAGCCGACCCGCAAGCATCACGCCGTGATGCGCTATGTCCCGCCGGATGAATTCAGCGGTTACGAGAAGGTTGCCTATGCCAAAGGGTTCCTAATGGTCTCGGCAAGCCCGCTGACGCGCTCGTCGCACCATGCCGGCGACGATTTCGCCAAATTGCAGGCGGCGCGCGCTGCGATGCCGCGCTGAGCATCGGTCGATGCCGAAATTTTCCAGCAAGCGCGGAGTTCGACACAGCGCGCCTGAAATGTTCGACCTGGTCGCCGACGTCGAGCGCTATCCTGAATTCGTACCGCTGTGCAAGTCGCTGAAGATACGCCAGCGCACGCCCAAACCCGACGGCACCGAGATCGTCATCGCCGACATGACGGTGTCGTTCAAGCTGGTGCGCGAAGCCTTCACCAGCCGGGTGACGCTGGACCGGCCCAATCTCAAGATCATGGTGGAATACCTGCAAGGCCCGTTCAGCACCCTCGAGAATCGCTGGACATTCGAACCGAAATCCGACACCGCCTGCGACGTCGGGTTCTTCATCGCCTATGAATTCAAGAGCCGGATGCTGGCGATGTTGATGGGCGCCATGTTTGACGCGGCATTCCAGCGTTTTGCGGCGGCGTTCGAGAAGCGGGCGGATGCGGTTTATGGGAAGACCGCTTAGGCTGGGTCGAGCAGTCGCCTCGACCGCATGCCGTCCGCGATATTTCCTGGCAGGATGCTCAAAAGTTGCAACAGCCACGAGGGTCACACCCGCGACGTTCTCCGCTGCTTCGCCGCACTCCGCCTCGGCGATCGCGCGACGCGGGGATGGGCGCGGCTCGCAGCCTCGCGGCGCGGTTTTGCCGGCGCCTGCGGGCCGCGCGCAAGCTCCATCAGCATCCGCAACGCTTCGACGACCGAGCGCTGGCGCACCGTGCTGCGGCCGACGGCGCCGAAGCGGCATTCGCGGTGCAGGATCCGCCCGTCGCGCGCGGCGACCGCTAAATGCACGAGGCCGACCGGCTTGCCCGGCGTCGCGCCGCCGGGGCCCGCGATGCCGGTGATGGAAACCGCCAGATCGACGCCGGCCCTTTCCAGCGCGCCGATCGCCATCGCGGTCGCGGCTTCCTTGCTCACGGCGCCAAAACTGTCGAGCGTGGTTGCCTTCACGCCGAGCATGGTCCGCTTGGCGTCGTTGGAATAGGTGACAAAACCGCGGTCGATCACATCGGACGAGCCGGGAATCTCGGTGAGCGCGCCGGCCACCAGTCCGCCGGTGCAGGATTCGGCGGTAGCGATGGTGAGCTTGCGGCTCCGGCAGAGATCGAGCAGCGACCGGGACAGGGCGCGGGCGTCGCTGCCGCTCATGTCAGTCGACCCAGGGAAGTCGGATGGTGGCGCTCGCCATTGCCGCGATGCCTTCCTCGCGGCCGGTGAAGCCGAGCCGTTCGCTGGTGGTGGCCTTTACGGCCACCCGCGACAAATCTAGTCCGGTGATTTCCGCGACGCGCGCGCGCATGGCGTCACGATGCGGGCCGATTTTCGGCCGTTCGCAGATCAGCGTCAGGTCGAGATGGGCGATGCGCCCGCCGCGCGAGGTCACGCGCTCGACCGCATATTTCAGGAACTGATGCGATGCCGCGCCCTTCCATTGCGGATCGCTGGGTGGAAAATGCGAGCCGATATCGCCGTCGGCCAGTGCGCCGAGAATTGCGTCCACCAGCGCGTGAAGCCCGACGTCGCCGTCGGAATGCGCCAGAAAGCCGCGGGTATGCGGTACCCGGACGCCGCAGATCATCAGATGATCGCCGTCGCCGAAGGCATGGACGTCGTAGCCGCTTCCTGTCCGCACGTCGCCGAGCATGGCGTCGAAGCGGGCTTGTTCGCGAACGAAATCTTCCGGCGTGGTAAGCTTCATGTTTGCAGGATCGCCTTCAAACGTCGCCACCGTCAATCCCGCCCATTCCGCGAGTGCTGCGTCGTCGGTGAAATCGGCGCGGCCATCGCGTGCCGCGCGGCGATGCGCGTCAAGAATGATCCCGTAGCGAAAGGATTGCGGCGTTTGCGCGATGCGCAACCGCGCGCGCTCCGGCGTGGCCTCGATGTGGCCATCCTCGCCGATCAGCTTGACGGTGTCGGTGACAGGAATCGCAGGCACCGCCGCGCCGGTCAGGCCCGCGGCATCGATCGCGCGCGAGATCACGGCCGCCGTGACGAACGGCCGCGCAGCGTCATGGATCAGCACGATGTCCGGCGATTGGCGTGCGAGCGCTTCCAATCCCGCGTACACAGATGCTTGGC
The DNA here is from genome assembly GCF_964252615.1 of uncultured Bradyrhizobium sp. NCBI lineage: Bacteria > Pseudomonadati > Pseudomonadota > Alphaproteobacteria > Hyphomicrobiales > Nitrobacteraceae > Bradyrhizobium > uncultured Bradyrhizobium sp. Next base: position 6,454 of record NZ_CAXUNQ010000054.1, on the reverse strand, counting down.
GAGTCGTACCACCATCGGCGGGAGGCTGGTAGCGCAGGTCGCTGACGGCCGCGCTGAACATCGCAGCATCATCGGGATTGAGAACGGGCTGCACTGCGAATATCTCTGGATGGCTGCAAAAAGGCTCCATCGCCCGCGAAATTACGGTTCGTCCTCCGACGGAACGGTATTGCTTGGGTCCGCCAGACCCGGCACGAAGCCCGCGACCGGCGGCAACAATGATAGCGGCAGTCCGTCTAGGTGTCGGCATCGTGATCTTGGGTAATCAGAGTGAAGCCGGCCGTGCCCGGCGCACAGCCCTTATCATGCCGTCCGGTAAAACAGAACGCTTCCAATGACCGTAGTATTTTGTTGCACTGCACTTGCAAGATCAACAGAACTGTCTAAAGTGTAGGCATGAAGCTTGACTGCCCAAGAAATGTGCGCAGAATTGCGGGTGGACTGTCGCAATGAAGCGGTTGTCGCAGAACCGAGAAAATCCGTGAACGGCCCGGTATCTTCTTCTCCCAAATTGCTGAAAATAGGCGATATCGAGGTCGCTAACCGGGTTCTACTGGCGCCGATGTCGGGAGTTACCGACGCGCCGTTTCGACGCCTTGCAGCATCGCTTGGCGCCGGCCTCGTGGTTTCGGAAATGACGGCCAGCGATGATCTCGTCCATGGCCGGCCGATGTCGCGGCTGCGATGCGAGGCCACCGGGGTGGGACCTCACGTCGTTCAACTGGCCGGCTGCGAGATGCATTGGATGGCGGAAGGCGCCCGGGTCGCTGAGGCGGCCGGCGCCGACGTCATCGATATCAACATGGGTTGCCCGGCCCGGCATGTTACCGGCGGTCAATCCGGCTCGGCGCTGATGCGCGATCTCGATCATGCGCTGAAGCTGATCGAGGCCACCATTGCTGCGGTAAAAGTGCCGGTGACATTGAAGATGCGGCTCGGTTGGGACGAGCGCTCGCTCAACGCGCCGGAGCTGGCACGGCGCGCGGAAGCCGCAGGCGTGCAGTTGATTACGGTGCACGGCCGCACGCGATGCCAGTTCTACAAAGGCGAAGCAGACTGGAACGCGGTGCGCGCGGTCAGGCAAGCGATCCGCATTCCGCTCGTGGTCAACGGCGATATCACTTCCTACGAGAAGGCCATCGCCGCACTTGAAGCGTCCGGCGCCGATGCCGTCATGGTCGGGCGTGGCGCGCAGGGCCAGCCGTGGTTGCCCGGCCAGATCGGCCGCCGCATCAATACCGGTGTCGTGGAACCGGTGCCGGCGCTGGCCGATCAGTTGACCTATGTCTGCACGCTCTATGACGATGTTGTCAGCCATTATGGTCTGCGCATCGGCCTTCGCCATGCGCGCAAGCATCTCGGCTGGGCCCTGGACGTTGCGGCGAAAGTAAGCTTTGCGCCGGCCGCCGTACTCAAAACTTGGCGGCACAGGATTTTGACCGCCGAGGATCCTAAGGGCGTGCATCGTTTTCTCCATGATGCATTTGGCGACTTTGCATGGAGCGCTGCCGCATGACATCAGCCGCAGAACATCGCCGTCCGCCGCCATCCGACGGCGACGCCATTCTTAACGCATTGCCAAACCCCGTGTTGCTGGTCGCGCCCGATGGCAAGATCGTCGATGCCAATATGGCCGCCGAATCCTTTTTCGAAATTTCGACCCAGTTTCTGCGCCGCCAGTCGCTGAAAGAACTGGTGCCGTTCGGCAGCCCGCTGCTGGCGCTGATCGATCAGGTGCGCAGTAGCGGCTCGCCGGTCAACGAGTACAAGGTCGATCTCGGCACCCCGCGGATCGGCGGCGACCGCCAGGTCGATCTGCACGTCGCACCCTTGACGGAACGGCCCGGCCATATCGTGGTGATGCTGCAGGAGCGCACCATTGCCGACAAGATGGACCGGCAATTGACCCATCGAAGCGCGGCGCGCTCGGTGATCGCGCTGGCTGCGATGCTGGCGCATGAGATCAAAAATCCCTTGTCCGGCATTCGCGGCGCGGCGCAGCTTCTCGAGCAAGCCGCCTCCTCGGAGGACCGCATGCTGACGCGGCTAATTTGCGACGAGGCGGACCGCATCGTCACCCTCGTGGACCGGATGGAAGTATTCGGCGACGACCGGCCGGTGGCGCGCGGTCCGGTCAACATTCATTCGGTGCTCGATCACGTAAAGAGACTGGCGCAATCCGGCTTCGCGCGCAACGTCCGCTTCATCGAGGACTACGACCCGTCGCTGCCGCCGGTGCTGGCCAACCAGGATCAGCTGATACAGGTGTTTCTGAACCTGGTGAAGAATGCCGCCGAGGCGGTGGTCGACCTCGGCAGCGACGGCGAAATTCAGCTCACCACCGCGTTTCGGCCCGGCGTACGCCTGTCGGTGCCGGGAAAGAAATCGCGGGTGTCGCTGCCGCTCGAATTTTGCGTCAAGGATAACGGTCCGGGCGTGCCGGAGGATCTGCTGCCGAACCTGTTCGATCCGTTCGTCACCACCAAGGCCAGCGGCAGCGGGCTGGGGCTCGCGCTGGTGGCCAAGATCGTCGGCGATCACGGCGGCATCATCGAATGCGAATCGCAGCCGCGCAAAACGATTTTCCGTGTGCTGCTGCCGATGTTCTCCAGCGCCAAGCAGTTCGAGCAAAGCAATGCCGACGACGTGCCGGGACCGCCGTCGCGGGCCCCGCAGCATTAGAAGATGAGGAATAACCATGCCCGCAGGTAGTATTCTCGTCGCCGATGACGACACCGCCATTCGCACGGTTTTGAACCAGGCTCTTTCCCGGGCCGGTTATGAGGTGCGCCTGACCGGGAACGCAGCGACGTTGTGGCGCTGGGTCAGCCAGGGGGAGGGGGATCTCGTCATCACCGACGTGGTGATGCCGGACGAGAACGCATTCGACCTGTTGCCGCGCATCAAGAAGATGCGGCCGAATCTGCCGGTCATCGTGATGAGCGCGCAGAATACCTTCATGACGGCGATCCGCGCCTCGGAACGCGGCGCCTATGAATACCTGCCGAAACCGTTCGACCTGAAAGAACTGATCGGCATCGTCGGCCGCGCGCTGGCCGAACCGAAGGAGCGCATTGCCAATCATGCCGACGAGGCCGAGTTCGATTCCATTCCGCTGGTCGGCCGATCGCCGGCGATGCAGGAAATCTATCGGGTCCTTGCACGGCTGATGCAGACCGATCTGACGGTGATGATTTCCGGCGAATCCGGCACCGGCAAGGAACTGGTCGCGCGCGCGCTCCATGATTACGGCAAGCGGCGCAACGGACCGTTCGTCGCCGTCAACATGGCGGCGATCCCGCGCGATCTCATCGAGTCCGAATTGTTCGGCCACGAGCGCGGCGCGTTCACCGGCGCCAATACCCGCGCCTCCGGGCGATTCGAGCAGGCCGAAGGCGGCACGCTGTTCCTCGATGAAATCGGCGATATGCCGATGGAAGCGCAGACGCGGTTGCTGCGCGTGCTGCAGCAGGGCGAATACACCACCGTCGGCGGCCGGACGCCGATCAAGACCGACGTGCGTATCGTCGCGGCAAGCAACAAGGATCTGCGCATTCTGATTCAGCAGGGATTATTCCGCGAAGATCTGTTCTTCCGCCTCAATGTCGTGCCGTTGCGGCTGCCGCCGCTACGCGAGCGCATCGAGGATCTGCCCGACCTGATCCGGCATTTTTTCGCATTGGCGGAGAAAGACGGATTGCCGCCGAAAAAGCTCGACGCCCTGGCGCTGGAGCGGATGAAGCAGCATCGCTGGCCCGGCAATGTGCGCGAACTGGAAAATCTCGCGCGCCGGCTTGCGGCGCTGTATCCGCAGGACGTGATCACGGGTTCGGTCATCGACGGCGAACTGGCGCCGCCGGCGGTTGTCTCAGGCGGCAGCGCGCATCACGGCGTCGACAATCTCGGCGGCGCGGTCGAAGTCTATCTGTCCTCGCACTTTTCCAGTTTTCCGAACGGCGTGCCGCCGCCCGGGCTGTATCACCGGATCTTGCGGGAAATCGAGGTGCCGCTGCTTACGGCGGCGTTGGCGGCGACTCGCGGCAACCAGATTCGGGCGGCGGATTTGCTTGGCCTCAACCGTAATACGCTGCGCAAGAAAATCCGCGATCTGGACATCCAGGTGTACCGCTCCGGCGGCTGATTGCGGAGGTTGCATCGGCGCGCATCATTCCGCCACTGCCATCGATAACGCGCCATCGAGCCGTGCCGTGGATTAGTCGCAATTCGGCAACATTGTGATATGAATGCATCAGTGCTTCTGTCGGTTAGCCGACGGACGGCAGGCTTTCACGCTTACCCGATGCCGGAATGACCAGCGCAGACACGTCGGCCCCACCCTTTGATCCGTCCTTTGCCGAGCCGCGCAGATGGCCCCTGCGCAGGCTGCTGGCGCCGTTCGCGGTCGGCTTTGCGCTGCTGTCTGCCTTCCTCACCTTCGTGGTGCTGACAGGCCTGACACCAATCGAGCCCAAGCGCGAAGTCGTCGTCTCCTTCCTGCTGATCAATGCGGCAACCATCCTGCTGCTGGTCGGCATCATCGTCCGCGAAGTATGGCAATTGGTGCAGGCGCGCCGCCGCGGGCGGGCTGCGGCAAGGCTGCACGTCCAGATCGTCAGTCTGTTTTCGGTGATTGCGGTGCTGCCCGCCGTGCTGGTGTCCGTGGTCGCCAACGTGACCATCGATCGCGGCCTGGACCGGCTGTTTTCCGGGACCACGAAAGCGGCGATCGATAATTCGCTGATCGTCGCCAGCGCCTATCTCAATGAAAACGCCCAGCTGATCCGTGGCGATATCCTGGGCATGGCTAACGATATTGCCAATGCGCGGCCATTGTTCGACCAGGACCGCCGGTCGTTTCGTGAAATGCTGACGGCGAGTGCTGCTTCGCGCAATCTTCCCGGTGCGATGCTGCTGGACAAGGAAGCCAACGTTCTGGAAACCGCGCAAACCGGCATTCAGCAGGATTTCGGCAAGCCGCCGCCGGAATTTATCAAGGACTTCAACGAAACCGAGCCGGAGATCGTGATCGAGGCAAATTACGTCGCCGCGGTCATTCGCCTGCGCGCATTCAGCGATACGTTCCTGTATGTCGCGCGGCTGCTGGATCCGCGCGTTGTCGCCCAGTTGCGGCAGACCCAGGCCAGCGTCGCCGAATATGCCCAGATCGAATCGCGCCGGCTTGGCATCCAGGTGGCATTCGCGCTGATGTTCACGGTGATCGCCCTGACCATCCTGATGTCGTCGGTGCTGATCGGACTGAATTTCGCCACCTGGCTGGTGGCGCCGATCCGGCGGCTGATGAGCGCTGCCAACGTCGTATCGACCGGCGATCTGCACGTGCAGGTGCCGGTGCTCAAATCGGAGGGCGATCTCGCGCAACTCGGCGAAACGTTCAACAAGATGACCCAGGAGTTGCGTACCCAGCGCGACGAACTGGTGAGCGCGAGCGACCTGATCGACAGCCGGCGTCGCTTCATCGAGGCGGTATTGTCGTCCGCCAGCGCCGGCATTATCGGCGTCGACGGCTCCGGCAGCGTCGGCATCCTCAACCGCTCCGCCGAAAAACTGATCGGTCACACCGAATCCGAGACGCTCGGTCATCCGCATTCGGAAATCATTCCCGAACTCGACGACATGATGAAGACCGCTCGGGAAGGCACTCAGCGGCTGGTGCAGGGCCAGATCACCATCACACGCGACGGGCGGGAGCGCAATCTCTCGGTCCGGATCAGCGCCGAGCATGCCAGCCAGTCCGGAGACAGCTACATCATCACGCTCGACGACATCACCGATCTGGTTTCCGCGCAACGCACCTCGGCATGGGGCGACGTGGCCCGCCGCATTGCGCATGAAATCAAGAATCCGCTGACGCCGATCCAGTTGTCGGCCGAGCGTATTCGCCGCAAGTTCGGCAAGGTCATCACCGAGGACAAGGCGATCTTCGAACAGTGCACCGATACCATCGTGCGTCAGGTCGACGACATCAGGCGGATGGTCGATGAATTCTCGCGTTTTGCGCGTATGCCCAAGCCCGTCATGGAAGGCGAGGATGTCGCCGACACCGTACGCCAGGTGGTGTTCCTGATGCGGGTCGGACATCCCGATCTCGATATCGAAACCGAGATCAAGGACGAGCCGCTGCGGGCGCAGTTCGATCGCCGGCTGATTTCGCAGGCGCTTACCAACATCATCAAGAATGCGACCGAGGCCATCGAAGCCGTTCCGCCGGAGACGCTGGGGAAGGGCAAGATCGAAGTCGTTGCAGCGCGTGACGGCGACGACATCGTGATTGACGTAATCGATAATGGCGTCGGCCTGCCGAAAGTGAGCCGGTCGCGGCTGCTCGAGCCCTACGTCACCACGCGCGAGAAAGGCACTGGGCTTGGTCTCGCCATTGTCGGTCGGGTGCTGGAAGACCACGGCGGCGGGATCGAACTGCATGACGCCTCGGACA